>JBGQKF010000111.1:0-10685 GCA_041499435.1 Gammaproteobacteria bacterium | reverse complement strand
GTACCGGGTCGCCGCGCACCGCATCCGGAGCATCGCTACTCACCGCGCATACCAGCTCCAGCCCTTTGCTGTGCGCGCGTTCGGCGAAGACCATCACCGTGTCCTCCAGGTTTTCGCGCAACGAGAAGGGGACCTGCTCCAGCTCGATCTTGCCGGCTTCGATCTTGGAGAAATCGAGAATGTCGTTGATGATCTCCAGCAAATGCTCACCCGAGCGCTGCACGGTCTTGGCCAGATGGCGCTGCGAATCGGAAAGGGTGGTGTCGAGCAGCAGCCCGGTCATCCCGAGAATGCCATTCATCGGCGTGCGGATCTCGTGGCTCATGTTCGCCAGGAACTGCGACTTGGCGCGATTCGCCGATTCGGCTGCTTCCTTGGCGGCGTTCAACTCGTGCGTGCGCTCCTGCACCTGCGCCTCGAGGCTGTTCTGGTAGGTTTCCACTTCGCGGCGCGATGCGCGCAGCCGCTCAACCATGGACTCCAATCCCAACGCGAGCTGAGCGATCTCATCGTGCCCGCTCACCTGGACAGTGTGGTCGAGGTTGCCCGCGCTGATCCGCCGCATGCCGATAGCAAGTTGCTTGAGCGGCGCGACGATCCGCTGCGTCATGAACAAGGTAAACAGCACGCCCGCCAGTATCACCAGCCCGGTGACGATGGCCGCGGACACGATGGTCTGGTGCAGCAGGAGCCACGCGATGGTGAGCGAAGTCGCCAGGATCACGCTGGTGGTCAGCACAGCGAGCTGGGTGACGAGCCCCGCGGAATGTATGCGCTTCATAGCGCTCGTTTCATCCATTGACACCGGATTTATCGGCAGCCAGGACGGATAATTGAGGTGCGTGAGGCCGCTTGCGGCCGGGGCGCCGAGCGGTTTGTGAAGCTTTGGCGCGGGTGTGGTTAGGCGACTACCGCGGCTTTGGGGGCCGTATACGGGGCTCCGCTCAGCGCCTTCTTCAGGTATTGGCCGGTGAAGCTGCCGGCCTGCTCGGCGAGCTGCTCCGGACTGCCCTCACCGATGATCTGACCGCCGCCGTCGCCGCCTTCGGGGCCCAGGTCGATCAACCAGTCGGCAGTCTTGATGACATCCAGATTGTGCTCGATGACGATCACCGTATTGCCGTGATCGCGCAGATGGTGGAGAACTCCGAGCAGCAGCTCGATGTCGCGGAAATGCAGCCCGGTGGTGGGCTCATCGAGAATGTACAAGGTGCGTCCGGTATCGCGCTTGGACAACTCCAGCGCAAGCTTCACGCGTTGCGCTTCGCCGCCCGAGAGTGTAGTGGCGGACTGTCCGAGCTTCACATAACCCAACCCGACGTCGAGCAGAGTCTGCAGCTTGCGCTCGATGGCCGGGACCGCGTTGAAGAACTGGTGCGCCTGCTCGACTGTCATCCCCAGTACCTGCTGGATGTTGCAGCCCTTGTACTGGATCTCCAACGTCTCGCGGTTATAGCGGCGCCCGTGACAGACATCGCACGGCACGTAGATGTCCGGCAGAAAATGCATCTCGACCTTGAGCACGCCGTCGCCCTGGCATGCTTCGCAGCGCCCGCCTTTTACGTTGAATGAAAAGCGTCCCGGTCCGTAGCCACGCTCGCGTGACAGCGGTACTCCCGCGAACAGGTCGCGGATCGGCGTGAACAGGCCCGTATACGTCGCTGGGTTCGAGCGTGGCGTGCGGCCGATCGGGCTTTGATCCACGCTCACGACCTTGTCGACCTGTTCGAGACCTTGAATCTCCTGGAACGCAGCCGGCTGTACACTGCTGCCGTAGAGTTGGCGTGCGACCGCCGCATAGAGCGTGTCGTTGATCAGCGTAGATTTGCCGGAGCCCGAAACCCCCGTGACACATACGAACAAGCCGAGCGGCACGTCGAGGGTGACGTTCTTGAGATTGTTGCCCGTGGCTCCGATCAGTCGGAGCTGACGGTCGGCGTCGCGCGGGGTGCGCAGCAGCGGGACTGGGATTGCACGCTTTCCGCAAAGGTATTGACCGGTGAGCGAGGCCGGGTTGCGCGCCACTTCTGCGGGCGTGCCGATGGCGACCACCTGTTTACCATGAATGTCTGCGTTTGGCCCCATGTCTACGACGAAGTCCGCAGCCTGAATCGCGTCCCGATCGTGCTCGACGACGATGACCGTTTTGCCGATGTCACGCAGTGTGGTGAGCGTTTCCAGCAGGCGGTGATTGTCGCGCTGGTGCAGGCCGATCGAAGGCTCGTCCAGCACGTACATGACGCCGGTAAGCCCTGAGCCGATCTGGCTCGCCAGCCGGATGCGCTGCGCCTCGCCGCCGGACAATGTTTCGGCGGCGCGATCGAGCGACAGATAATCGAGCCCGACATTGGTGAGAAAGCGCAGGCGGTTTTTGATCTCGCCCACGATCTTCTCCGCGATGGCGCGCTTCGCCCCAGTGAGCTCCAATGCATCGAAGAAATCCAGCAGGGCGCGCAGGCGCATGTGGCTCACACCATAGATCGTTTCGTTGGCGACGAATACATGCCGCGCCTCGCGCCGCAGCCGGCTGCCGCCGCATTCCGGGCATGGGGCGGCGTTGAGATATTTCGCCAGCTCTTCGCGCACCACGGCTGATTCGGTTTCCTTGTAGCGCCGCTCCAGATTGGCGACGATGCCTTCGAAGCCGTGTTCGCGCGTGTGACTGCGGCCGCGCTCGCCGCTGTAGGTGAAGCGGATCTTCTCGCGGCCGGAGCCGTACAGCACCACCTGGCGCACCGCCTCGGGCAGCTGCTCGAACGGCGTTTCGAGATCGAAGCCATAGTGCGCAGACAGCGCCTGCAGCATCTGGAAATAGAACTGGTTGCGGCGGTCCCAGCCCTTCACAGCGCCCGATGCAAGCGACAGGGAAGGAAAGCCGACGACCCGCTCAGGGTCGAAAAAGCTCACGCTGCCCAGGCCATCGCAGCGCGGACATGCGCCCATCGGATTGTTGAAGGAGAACAGGCGCGGCTCGAGCTCGGGCAGCGAGTAGCTGCACAGCGGGCACGCAAAGCGCGCCGAGAACAGGTGCTCGCGCCCGCTGTCCATTTCGATCGCAAGCGCGCGGCCGTCGGAGTGGCGCAGCGCCGTCTCGAACGATTCGGCCAGGCGTTGCTTGACGTCGGGGCGCACCTTGAGGCGATCGATCACGACGTCGATCGTGTGCTTCTTGTTCTTCGCGAGCTTGGGCAGCTGATCGATGTCATGGACTTCGCCGTCGATGCGCAGGCGCACGAACCCCTGCGCGCGCAGATCTTCGGTGAGCTCGTGCTGCTCGCCCCTGCGCCCGACGATGAGCGGCGAGAGAATCATGAGCCGCGTGTCTTCGGGCAGCGCGAGCACGTGATCCACCATCTGCGACACGCTTTGTGCCTGCAGCTTGATGTCGTGATCGGGGCAGTAAGGGTCGCCTGCGCGAGCGAAGAGCAGACGCAGGTAGTCGTGGATCTCGGTGACTGTGCCGACCGTCGAGCGTGGATTGTGGCTGCCGGCTTTCTGCTCGATGGCAATGGCCGGGGACAACCCATCGATCGAGTCGACGTCGGGCTTCTCCATGAGCTCGAGGAACTGCCGCGCATACGCGGACAGCGACTCGACGTAGCGACGCTGGCCTTCGGCGTACAACGTGTCGAACGCGAGCGACGATTTACCCGAACCGGAGAGCCCCGTGATCACAGTCAGCCGCTGGCGGGGCAGGTCTAGATCGATGCCCTTGAGGTTATGTGTGCGAGCTCCGCGCACGCTGATGAAATCCACGCGCTGCAAATCCTTAAGATGTCGGTGCATACATCATTGCCGGGCGCCACAAGCGATTGGCGCACGCTCCCTGCCGCCAAAAGGGCGGAAGGCAACCTGCTAATATACTGCACAGTGACTGCGTATCCCAACCCGCCGACTCGACCACACTCAGCGTCAATGCCACGACCGGGCTCGATGACCGCCACCGAGCTGCGCGCCAGCTTTGCCCTCGCGGGCATCTTCGGGCTGCGCATGCTGGGCATGTTCATCATCCTGCCGGTGTTCGCGCTGTACGCCGAACAGTTGCGCGGCGGCAACGACCACACCTTGATCGGGCTTGCGCTGGGCGCCTACGGTTTGACACAAGCCCTTTTGCAGATTCCCTTCGGGCGCCTGGCCGATCGCTGGGGACGCAAGCCCACCATCTACCTGGGCCTGGTGATATTCGCTGCCGGCAGTCTCGTGGCCGCGTTTGCGCAGAGCATCTATATGGTGATCCTGGGGCGCGTTATCCAGGGTGCCGGCGCGATCTCGGCCGCAGTGCTGGCGCTGCTGGCGGATCTGACGCGCGAGGAAAGCCGCACCAAAGCAATGGCCATCATCGGCCTTACCATCGGCGCCACCTTCTCGTTGTCGATGATCTTTGGTCCGGTGCTGAGCCGGGTGATCGGTGTGCCGGGTATCTTCGTGATGACCGGTGTGGCCGCGCTGCTCGCCGTCGCGGTGGTTCGCTGGCTGGTGCCCAATGCGGCGCGAGCGGTAGCGCAATCGAACGAACGCGGTGTGCGCAGCATGCTGAGCGTGTTCGCCGACGGTGAGCTCGCGCGCCTGAACCTGGGTATTTTTGTACTGCATGCGGTGCTCATGGCTTTGTTCGTGGTGGTTCCGTTCTCGTTGCGCGCGGGCGGCATGCCCTCGGGCGAGCACTGGAAGGTGTACCTGGGTGTGATGGTGGCTGCAGCTCTCCTGATGGCTCCGCCGATCCTCATCGCCGAGCGCACCGGACGCCACAAGCAGGTGTTTCTCGGCGCGATCGCGGGCCTGCTGGCCGCGCAGGCTGGATTAGCATACAGTAGTACCTGGGTTGGGATCGCCGGCTCGCTACTGCTGTTTTTCGCGGGCTTCAATTATCTGGAGGCGAGCCTGCCGGCGCTGATTTCGCGTGCGGCGCCGGTCGAGGCGAAAGGCCCGGCGCTGGGCGTATACAGCAGCGTGCAGTTCCTCGGCACGTTCGTTGGCGCCACTGCGGGCGGGTTCATCTCCCAGCACCTCGGAGCGCTGTGGGTGTTCGGATTTTGCGCTGCGATGAGCGTGGTATGGCTGGCAGTGGCTATCGGGATGCGCGCGCCCGACGCGAACGGTACACGGACCTATAATGTACCGCGCATGGATGCCAGCCGCGCGGACGGGCTTTCGCGCCGGCTGGCCGGTGTGCCCGGCGTGCGCGAAGCGATGGTGCTGGCGGCCGAGGGTGTGGCTTATTTGAAGGTGGACAGCGCGCGCTTCGACGAGCAACGTGTGCTGGATCTGATTGCAGGGGAGATCTGAATATGGCATCGGTGAACAAGGTAATACTGATCGGCAACCTCGGGCGCGACCCGGAAGTGCGCTACATGCCCAGCGGCGACGCCGTGGCCACGCTCAATCTGGCCACGACCGAGAAGTGGAAGGACAAGAGCGGCGAAGCGCAGGAACAGACCGAGTGGCATCGCATCTCGTTCTTCGGCCGGCAGGCGGAGATTTGCGGCGAATACCTGCGCAAGGGCAGCTCGATCTACGTAGAGGGCCGGCTGCAGACGCGCAAGTGGACCGACAAAGAGGGCGTGGAGCGCTACTCCACCGAAATCCGCGGCGATCGCATGCAGATGCTCGGCGGTCGCTCCGGTGCCACGGGCTTCGACAACACGGCGCGCGAGCCGGAACCGGCCACGGCGCCGAGCGCGGCGGGCAAACCAGCGCCGAAAAAATCCGGCGGCTTCGACGATCTCGACGACGACATCCCGTTCTGACGCGATCCAACGCACCGTGCGCCGCACGGTGCGCTACCGAATTCCATTGCGCCGCAGTGGTTTATGCGCGCGGCGATTTATGGCAGTATGAATCGCCTCGTGTGTTGAATCCGATAACTTCTATGCCGGCGATGCAATCGTCCCGGTACCGCTCCCATGACCCTGCGTAACGTTGCGCTCGACGACAAGTACCGGCTCGAGTCCGGTCGCATTTTCATCACCGGCACGCAAGCGCTGGTACGCCTGCCGCTCATGCAGCACCTGCGCGACAAAGCGGCAGGCTACAGCACCGCCGGTTATGTCTCGGGCTATCGTGGCAGTCCGCTCGGCGGCTACGATCAGCAGTTGTGGGGCGCCAAGAAAGTTCTCGATGAACACCACGTCGTGTTCCAGCCGGGCGTGAATGAGGATCTGGCGGCCACCGCCATCTGGGGTACGCAGCAGGCGCATTTCCACGGCGAGAACAAGTATGACGGCGTCTTTGCCATCTGGTATGGCAAAGGGCCGGGTGTCGATCGTACCGGCGATGCTTTCCGCCATGGCAATCTGGCGGGTACGCATCCGCTGGGCGGCGTGCTGGTGTTGATGGGGGACGATCATACCTGCGAGTCGTCCACGACCGCGCACCAGAGCGAGTTCGCCATGGTCGATGCGATGATTCCGGTGCTCAATCCGGCCGGCGTGCAGGAACTTCTCGACTACGGCATTTACGGTTGGGCGCTGTCGCGCTACTCCGGCTGCTGGGTTGGTCTCAAGTGCATGAAGGACACCATCGATGCGTCGGCTTCGGTCGAGCTGAGCCCGCAGCGCGTGCAGCTGCAGCTGCCGGCCGACTACACGCCGCCGCCCGGAGGCTTGAGCATTCGCTGGCCCGACGTGCCGCTCGAGCAGGAAGCCCGTTTGCACAATCACAAGATCGAGGCGGCGCGCGCGTTCGCCCGCGCCAATCAGCTCGATCGCACGATCGTCGACGCTCCCACGGCGCGCCTCGGCATCATGACGTGCGGCAAGTCGTACATGGATGTGCGCCAGGCGCTGCAGTATCTAGGCATCGACGAGGTCGAGGCGCAACGGCTCGAGCTGCGCATCTACAAAGTCGGTATGACCTGGCCGCTGGAGCCCGAAGGCGCACTGCGCTTTGCGCAGGGGCTCAGCAAGGTCGTCGTAGTGGAAGAAAAGCGCGGGCTGATCGAGCCGCAGTTGCGAGAGATCTGCTATGGCCGCGCGAATATGCCGCAGGTGGTCGGCAAGCGCGACGAGCACGGCCAGCAATTGTTCCAGAGCAACGCCGCGCTCGATCCCAATCAGATCGCGGTGGAAATCGGACGGCGGATTCTGGAGCTCGCTGCGGACGCCGAGCTTGCGGCGCGTGTCGCCGAGCAGGAGCAGCTCTTAGCGCGCGTCCCGGAAAAGCCGGCGATGGAGCGCACACCGTATTTCTGCTCGGGATGTCCGCACAATAGCGGCACGCGCGTGGTGGAAGGCAGTCGCGCATTGTCCGGCATCGGCTGCCATTTCATGGCGCAATGGATGAACCGCAACACCGCGGGCTACACGCAGATGGGCGGAGAGGGCGCGAGCTGGGTGGGCGAAGCCCCGTTCGTTCGCACTAAGCACGTGTTCCAGAACATCGGCGATGGCACCTATTTCCATTCCGGTCTGTTGGCGCTGCGTGCAGTCGTGGCAGCCGGGGTCAACGTCACCTACAAGATCCTGTACAACGACGCCGTGGCCATGACCGGCGGGCAGCACGTCGACGGCAACCTCTCGGTGCCGCAGGTCGCGGCGCAGGTGCTGGCCGAGGGCGTCAACAGAGTGGCGATCGTCACCGACGAGCCCGACAAGTACGGTGCTGATGCCGGGTTTCCCGCCGGCGTGAAGGTCTATCACCGCGATGAGTACGATGCTGTGCAGCGCGCGATGCGCGAGATCGAAGGCTGCACGGTGATTGTCTACGATCAGACTTGTGCGGCGGAGAAGCGGCGACGCCGCAAGCGCAAGCAGTATCCGGATCCAGCCAAGCGCGTCGTAATCAACGATCTGGTCTGCGAGGGCTGCGGCGATTGCGGCGTGAAGTCGAACTGCGTCTCGGTGCTGCCGCTGGACACCGAGTTCGGTCGCAAGCGCACCATCGATCAGTCCTCGTGCAACAAGGATTACTCCTGCGTAAAGGGCTTCTGCCCGAGCTTCGTGACCGTCGAAGGTGGCGGTCTGCGCAAAGGCAAAGCCGCCGCCGTGGGCGAGCAGACCGGCACGCTGTTTCCCGCAGTCGCGGAGCCCGAGCTGCCGGCGCTGGACAAGCCGTATGGGATCCTGGTGACCGGTGTCGGCGGTACCGGTGTGGTGACCATCGGCGCGATCGTTGGCATGGCGGCGCACCTCGAAGGCAAGGGGTTCGGTGGCCTCGACATGGCCGGCCTCGCGCAAAAAGGCGGCGCCGTGTGGAGCCATCTGCAGGTCGCTGCCCATCCCGATGACATCAAGACCGTGCGGCTCGGCTCGGGAGGCGCACGCCTGCTGCTGGGTTGCGATCTGGTGGTCTCGGCCAGTCAGAAGACCATGGATACGACGCGCCCCGGCGCCACGCACATGGTGGTCAACACCCATCAGCAGATGACCGGCGATTTCACGCGCAACACGGACTTCCAGTTTCCCGGCGCCTCGTTGAGACGCACCATCGCCAATGGCGTGGGCGATACTCAAGCGGAGTTCGTCGATGCCAGCCGCATAGCCACCGCGTTGATGGGCGACAGCATTGCTACCAACATGTTCGTGCTTGGGCTTGCTTACCAGCGCGGCCTGGTGCCGGTATCGGCCGAAGCGATCAGCAAGGCGATCGAGCTCAATGGTGCGGCCGTGAAGATGAATCAGGCTGCGTTCCTGTGGGGCCGCCGCGCTGCGGTCGATCTGCCCGCGGTGGAGCGCATGATCGCGCCCAAGACGCCGCAGGATACCGGCGGACGTGTGTCCCAATCACTCGAAGAGCTGGTCGAGCGGCGCGTAGCGTTTCTGACCGGCTATCAGGACGCCTCGTATGCGCAACGCTATCGTGCTCTCGTGGAGCGCGTACGCCAGGCCGAAACGAGCAAAGCCAAGGGCGCCAGTGGGCTGGCTGAGGCGGTCGCGCGTTACTACTTCAAGCTGATGGCCTACAAAGATGAGTACGAGGTGGCCAGGCTGTATACCCAGACCGGATTCGCGCAGCGCATCGAGTCGCAGTTCGAAGGGGACTACAAGCTGCACTTCCACCTCGCTCCGCCGTTGCTCGCCAGACGCGATCCGGTGACCGGTGAATTGCAGAAGCGCGAATATGGCCCCTGGATCTTCACTGCATTCAAGCTGCTTGCGCGCCTGCGCGGACTGCGGGGCAGCCCGCTCGATGTCTTCGGTTATACTCATGAACGCCGTACCGAACGGCAACTGGTCCGCGATTATGAGGTGCTGATCGAGGAGATTATCGAGCGGCTGTCACCGGAAAATCACGGCGTAGCCGTCGCGCTGGCCGGCATTCCGGAGGAAATCCGCGGCTTCGGCCACGTGAAGCTGCGCAATCTGCAGGCGGCGCAGGCCAAGCAGGCAAAGTTGCTGGACCAGTTGCGCTCGCCCGAAGACCGGCGCGCGGCTGCCTGATTGATGGGAATGCAAAACGGCGGGTCGTGCCTGCGCACGGCCCGCCGTCGCGTTCTCAAGAGCTACGAAGTTCAGCGTTCAGTGCTTTGCTCGGCGGCGCGCTTGCGAGCCGTCACGGCGGTGGCCTCGTCGCCCATCTTGGAGGAGGCCTTGGCGAGCATCGCCCATGCGTTTGCGTCCTGCGGATCAGACTCGATCCATCCACGCGCGAGTTGCACCAACTCCTGCCAGCGGCCGTCGGCTTCGAGCGCCCCGGCTTGCAGGAACTGCGGCTGGCGGTCCAGGCTTGCCGCCCAGAATGGGACGCCTTCTATTGGCTGCACCGCGGTGCTCGTGGTGTCCTCGACAGCTTTGACCCATTCCACGGGCACGGCGAAATAAGCCACTTCACCGGACACGCGGAAGAACGTAAGAATACCCACCAGCCGGCCCTCAGAGTCGAACAGACCGCCACCCGAGGCGCCCTGGCTGAAAGCGGCGGTGGTGCGGATCACCATCCCGCCATCGAGTGCATACAACTCGGACACTTCGCCTTCTTCGTACGTGAGGCGGCGTCCGCCGTTGAAGCCGATAGCGTAGACCTTGTCTCCCACGTGCAGGCCCTTTGAACTGGCGACCTCAACCGGTCGCACCGGCAAACCGGGCATCTGCACCAGACACAGATCGTGCCTCACGTCGGCGCGCTGCGACTCGGCGCGCACTGGAGTGCTTCCCCAGAATGGCTCGACGCGCTTGGCGTGTTGCGTGACGTGGCAATTGGTAACGATGCTGCCGTTAGGTAGTGCGACACCGGAGCCGAGATAGAAACGTCCCTCGACGCCGACGCCGACCAACTGCACGAGACTGGAGCGAACCTGGGTGTAAACGTCTGCGCCTTCGAGTGCCAGGGCTGGCATCGAAGCCGTGAGGAGTAGCGCTGCTGCGCCGATCGCCTTGCTGCTCATGGATACTCTCCTAAAAAATCGAGAATATCCTCCCGAAACGGTGGCCAAAGCGTCCTTCTCGAAACACGCCCGGCGTGCAGTTTTTCCAACCGCACCGTGCACCGCTTTTGTTATCCGCCGCTCTCAATCGGAGCGTGCAGCTTGGGCGCCGCTACCGCTACTGGCGCCTTTTCTTTATAAATTTCCTAGGCTTGTACCGGCTCCAGGAGACCCCTTGAAACCCGGTTACAAGCATCTGCATCTTGTGGTGCAATACCTCTTGATTGAAGATAAAACCGTTGTAATGGGTCAATAGAAGACGTTGCTGTACCATGTTTACAGTGTACAGAGTTTGCTAAAACTTCCAAGCGAGGCATAGAGAGGG
>JBGQKF010000110.1:0-10692 GCA_041499435.1 Gammaproteobacteria bacterium | reverse complement strand
TGAAGCACGTCGTGGTCGCCGTGAACAAGATGGATCTCGTTGCCTGGGATCGATCTGTGTTTGAAAAGATCGTGCGCGACTATGAGACTTTCGCCGCCGACCTGCGACTTACCAGGGTTCAGGCGATTCCGATGTCGGCACTCGAGGGGGATAACGTGGTGCAGGCGAGTGACCGGGTGCCCTGGTACACCGGCCCGGCGCTGCTGCCCTATCTGGAAACGGTTTCCGTGGCGCCTCACCCGTTGTTCGGTGGCTTCCGCATGCCGGTGCAATGGGTCAATCGACCGAATCTCGATTTCCGCGGCTTTTGCGGCAGGATCTCCAAAGGAACGGCTCGTGCAGGTGACCCGGTCCGCATAGCGCCCGGCGGTATGCAAACGCGCATCAAGTCGATCATCGTCTATGGGAGAGAGCTCGCGCAAGCCGAAGCCGGAGACTCGGTGACCCTCACGCTGCAGGACGAAGTCGACGTCGGGCGCGGAGACGTGATTGGGGCAGCGGACGCGCCGGTTCCGATTACCGACCAGTTCGAAGCGCGTGTCATCTGGATGTCGGAAAAGCCGCTCATGGCGGGACGACTATACCTGTTGAAGCTGCACGCCAAGCAGGTCGGAGCGTCGGTGAGCGAGATCAAATATCGAGTGGACGTCGATACCGGCGCACACTTGGCGGCAAAGAGCCTGGCTCTCAATGACATTGGCGTAGTCAATATCAGCACCGACCGCCCGGTGCCTTTTGAGATCTACGAAGACGATCGGCGGCTTGGCGCATTCATCTTGATCGACCGGGACACCAACCAGACGGTCGGCGCCGGTATGATCGATTTCGCTCTGCGCCGGGCCGCCAATATCCATTGGCAAGCCCTGTCGATCAACAAGCAGGCGCGCGCGGACTTGAAATTGCAGCGGCCATGCTGCCTGTGGCTTACCGGTTTGTCCGGGGCAGGCAAATCCACCATTGCCGACTTGCTGGACAAGCGCCTGCATGCAGAGGGCCGGCACACATTCCTGCTGGACGGAGACAATGTGCGGCATGGGCTCAATCGAGACCTCGGATTCACCGAGGCGGACCGGGTCGAAAATATCAGGCGGGTTGCGGAAGTAGCAAAGCTGATGGTGGAGGCCGGGCTGATGGTTATTGTGTCTTTCATCTCGCCCTACCGGTCAGAAAGGGCTTTTGCGCGATCGCTGTTCGAAGCCAGGGAGTTCTATGAGATCTTCGTCAGCGCCCCAATCTCCGAGTGCGAGCGGCGGGATCCAAAGGGCCTTTACGCGAAGGCACGACGCGGTGAGCTTAAGAATTTCACCGGCATCGACAGCATCTACGAAGCTCCAGACTCGCCGGACATCAGGCTGGATACCATGGCAGCCACCCCGGCGGAATGCGCTGAACAGGTGCTCCAGGAACTCGACCGGTGATCGTCGGCGCTGAAGGAGTGCTGCCCACACGTTCAGCCGTCGTTGCTACACGCAGTCAACGGTGAAGCTTGAGTCGTTTTACCCGCGACCGTATTTGTCCTCGAAGCGCACGATGTCATCCTCTCCGAGATAGCCGCCGCTCTGCACTTCGATCATCACCAGATCGAGCTTGCCTGGATTTTCCAGCCGATGCTTGTGTCCGGCCGGGATGAACGTCGATTCGTTGGTCCGCACCAGCATCTGTTCCTCCCCATTGGTGACCATGGCGGTGCCCGACACCACCACCCAGTGTTCGCTACGGTGATAATGCATCTGCAGGCTGAGCGCTGAACCAGGCTTCACCACGATCCGCTTGATCTTGAATCCGGGTCCTTCCTCGAGGACCGTGTAGCTGCCCCACGGCCGCAGGACCGTACGGTGCAGCTTGTACGTCTCATGATTAGCGAGCTTCAGCTGCTGCGCGACCTTCTTGACGTCCTGCACGTGATCGTGGTGAGCCACCAGCAGCGCATCGGGTGTGTCGATGATCATCACGCCATCTAGACCGACGGCGGCGACAATGCGCCCGCTGCTCTGTACGTAGCAGTTGGCGCTGTCCACGAACATGCATTCGCCCTGCGCGCGATTGCCGCTCGCGTCGGCCTCGACGAGTGCGCTCACCGCAGTCCACGACCCGATGTCGCTCCAGCCGAACGCAGCCGGGACCATTGCCACGCGGTCCGACTTTTCCATGACCGCGTAGTCGATCGAGATATCCGGAAGTGCGTCGAACAGGTCGGGTGAAAGATCCGCGCGCTCGCCCTCCACGCGCGCAGCGTCCCAACAGCGGCGCGCCTGTTCGGCGATCTCCGGGACGTGCTGCGCGAGCTCCGCCAGGAATGCCGAGGCGCGGAAGCAGAACATGCCGGAATTCCAATAGAAGCGGCCGGACTCCAACATTTGCGCTGCCACTTCGGCCTCCGGCTTTTCGGTGAAGCGTGCGACTCGGAAGCCGGCTGTGCCGGACACCGGCTCGCCGCGCTCGATATAGCCGAAGCCGGTTTCCGGGTATGTCGGCTCGATGCCGAAGGTGACCAGCAGATCCCCTTCGGCCAGAATGCGCGCATCGGCGACGGTGGCCGCGAAGGCGGCATGATCTTCCACCAGGTGGTCCGCTGGAAGAACCAGCACTGTCGCATCGTTGCCGTGCCGCGCAAGTGCCGCCAGCGCGCCGATTGCGACCGCCGGGGCAGTGTTGCGCGCGCTAGGCTCGAGTACCAGCAGGTGCCGATACGCAGCGCCAACCGTTGCGTACTCGTCTCGCGTGACGAAGAAGTGTTCGCGGTTGGTTACGGTGATGATTTCGGCGATGTCCTCGACATCTGCGAGCCGGTCGACCGTCTTTTGCAGCAGGCTGCGGCCGTCGGCAAGCTTGATGAAGGGCTTCGGATGCGCCTGGCGCGACACCGGCCAGAGCCGGGTGCCGCTGCCTCCAGAAAGTATCAGGGGTATGAGCATTGAATTTCGAATGATGTTAGAGAGCGACCCAAAGGAACGCAGCGTGATACGGCAACGTGGGTGGTGTCATGCCGCGGCTATTATGGCATCAAGTCACAATGGATGTCCCACGACTCCACGTGATACGATTGTCTTGGGAATTGCGACGGAGGGGTCTTTTTCAGCTTCATTTTTGGCCCCAGTTCGCGGGGATTGTTATGGCGAAGTCCGCAGCCTCCTTTAGTCAGTATCCACTGCCCGGTTGAGCATCCAGCATGGCCCACGAGCGTTTGGCCCAACATGATGAAGAAGTTGAAGCACCGAGCGATCGCAGTTTCGGTGTCACTTTTGCCGTGGCGTTTGCAATCATTGGCGCTCTGCCATTGGTCCGCCACGGAGGTGTGCGTTGGTGGGCTTGGGTGGTCGCGGCTTTGTTTGCAACCATAACGTGGCTGCGCCCGCAGCTGTTGACACCGCTCAACCGGTGGTGGCTCAGGCTAGGGCTGCTGCTTGGTCACATCGTCAGTCCGATCGCGATGGCCATCCTGTTCTACCTGGTGATTATGCCGATCGGAATGATCATGCGGGTGCTCGGCAAAGCCGCGATGCGAACACATTTCGATCCGAAAGCGTCCACATATTGGTTACGGCGCGATCCCCCAGGCCCGCCTCCAGACAGCCTGAACAATCAGTTCTGAGATCACTATGTCATTTCTTCAAGAGCTCTGGACCTTTCTGCGGGTGCGCAAGAAATTCTGGCTGATACCAGTACTGGTGATGATGGTGCTGCTTGGCGGCTTGATCGTGCTCGCCAAGGGCTCCGCTATAGCGCCGTTTATCTACACGTTGTTCTAAATTGATCATCCTCGGCATCTCCGCCTTTTATCACGACGCCGCGTGCGCGCTGGTGCGCGACGGTGAGATCGTGGCGGCCGCGCAGGAAGAGCGCTTTACACGCAAGAAGTTCGACGCGCGCTTCCCGATGCATGCGCTGCGCTGGTGCCTGGAGCACGCCGGGCTAGCGTTGTCCGCTGTCGATCACGTCACGTTCTACGACAAGCCGTTCCTCAAGTTCGAGCGGCTGCTGGAAACCTACGTCAACTTCGCCCCGGCCGGGTTCAGCTCGTTTCGCATGGCAATGCCGCTGTGGCTTTCCGAGAAGCTGTTCTTGAAGCGCCTGCTGGTCGGCAAGCTGCGCGCGATCGAGCCCGCGATCGACTGGCATTCGCGCCTGCTGTTCAGCGAGCACCACTTGAGCCATGCGGCGAGCGCCTTTTTCGCCTCGCCGTTCGAGGAGGCCGCGATTCTGACGATGGATGGCGTGGGCGAGTGGACCACGACCTCGCTTGCCATCGGCCGCGGCAACGACATCCAGGTCTACAAGGAAATCCACTTCCCGCACTCGCTCGGGCTGCTGTACTCGGCGTTTACCTACTACACCGGCTTCAAGGTCAACTCGGGCGAATACAAGGTGATGGGCCTCGCCCCGTACGGCGAGCCGCGCTACGCGGATGTCATTCTGAAGCATCTGATCGACGTGAAAGACGACGGGTCGTTCCGGCTCGATCAGCGCTACTTCAACTACTGTACCGGCTTGACCATGACCAACGAGCGCTTTGACGCGCTGTTCGGCGGCCCGCCGCGCAGACCCGAAGATCAGCTCGAACAGCGCCATATGGATCTGGCGGCGTCGATTCAGAAAGTCACCGAGGAAGTGGTACTGCGGCTCACGCGTGCGATCGCCAAGGAAACCAGTCTCAGTGATCTGTGCCTGGCGGGTGGGGTGGCGCTCAACTGCGTGGCCAACGGTAAGGTCAAGCGCGACGGTGCATTCAAGCGCATATGGATTCAGCCAGCGGCCGGTGATTCCGGCGGTGCACTCGGAGCAGCGCTGGCGGCGCACCATTTGCAGCTGCGCCAGCCGCGCACAGCGCATCCGCACGATGCCATGCGTGGCTCGTACCTGGGCCCGGAATTTTCGCAGTTGGAGATCGAGCGTCGACTTGCTGGTGCCGGCGGGCGCTTCGAGACGCTGCGCGACGATACCTTGTTCGAACAGTGCGCTCAGGCGCTGGCCGACGGCAAGGCGCTGGGCTGGTTTCAGGGGCGCATGGAATTCGGGCCGCGTGCGCTGGGCGCACGCTCAATACTCGGCGACGCGCGCTCGCCGAGCATGCAGTCGGTGCTGAATCTTAAGGTGAAGTATCGCGAATCGTTCCGGCCGTTCGCTCCGGCGGTGCTGCGCGAAGACGTGCAGGATTGGTTCGAGCTGGACGACGATAGTCTGTATATGCTCCTGGTTGCCGACGTGGTGCGCAGCCGCCGTCGGCAGATGACCGCGGCAGAGCAGCAGCTATTCGGCATCGCCAAGCTGAACGTCCCGCGCTCGGAGATCCCGGCGGTCACGCACGTGGACTATTCCGCGCGCATTCAGACCGTACATCGTGATACCAATCCGCGCTTTCACCGGCTCATCTCATCGTTCAAGCAGCGTACCGGCTGCCCGGTCGTGGTCAACACCAGCTTCAACGTGCGCGGCGAGCCGATCGTATGCACGCCCGAGGACGCTTTCCGGTGCTTCATGGGCACGGAGATCGAATACCTCTCGGTGGGCAACTGCCTGCTCAAGAAGGAAGCGCAGGACCCTACGCTGCGCGGCGAATACCACGCCGCGTTCGAGCTCGATTGAGCGCGGTGCGTAGGGCGGTCAGACTGCCGGTGCGCGAGAGCGCATCTACTGTTCGTCGTATGCGCTGCTAACGCGTGATGTTCGAATCGGGTCGTGGCGTGGCAGATGCGAAGAGCCCCAGCGCATCGGGCTCGCCGGGTCACATATCTTTCGGTGAGAGCTGATGGCGAGCGTGCCTTCACCTCTGGTGAGCATCGCGTTGTCGATGCGCGACGCGGCTCCTTCCGTTGAGGCCGCCGTCTGCTCGCTGCTTGCGCAAAGCTTCATTGACTGGGAGCTGATTGTCCTCGACGATGGATCGCAGGACCGCAGCGTGGCAGCGGTGCGTGCTTTTACCGATGCTCGCATCCAGATCCATGCCGATGGCAGGCAGCTCGGCCTGGCAGCACGGCTCAATCAGGCGATCGAGCTCGCGCGCGGGCGCTATCTCGCACGCATGGATGCCGACGATATCGCTTACCCTGATCGCCTCGCCCGGCAGGTCGCATTCATGCAAACCCATCCGGACGTCGACCTGGTGGGCGCCGCAATGATGGTCTTCGAAGGTGACGGTGTGCCGCTCGGTGTGTTCCCGTGCCGCGCGACTCATGCGGAGCTTTGCGCGCGGCCTTTCTCGGGGTTTTATCTCGCACACCCGACCTGGCTGGGCAAGATCGAATGGTTCACGCGCTGGCGTTACGATTCAGCATGCCGTAAGGCACAGGATCAGGACCTCCTGCTGCGTGCATACTCGACCAGCCGTTTCGCGGCGCTGCCCGAGCCGCTGGTTGGATACCGCCAGGATGCAGTGTCGATCCGCAAATCGGCGCTCGGCCGCTACTACTTCTCGCGTGCGATACTGCGCGTGGCGCATCGGGACCACCGGCTCGCAGCCGGCGCTGGCGCGGTCGTCGTACAGCTTGCCAAGCTCGCATTCGATATCTTCGCGGTCGCGAGCGGACAGACGCGAGTGCTGCTGCGGCATCGGGCGTTGCCGCCTACCCAGGCGCAAGCGCAAGCATGGCGAAACGCATGGACATCCAGTCATGCTCGGATTCCCCGATGTGCGGTCTGATCGGGTTCTGGCAGACGCAGCCGGCGCCGCGCGACGAACTGGCAGCGGTCGCCACGCGGATGGCGGACTCGCTCGCGCATCGCGGGCCGGACGACAGCGGTGTATGGGTCGATCCGGCGGCGGGTTTCGCGGTCGGCTTTCGCCGCCTTGCCATCGTCGATCTGACGCCCGAAGGCCATCAGCCGATGTCCTCTGCGAGCGGCCGCTATGTGATCGTGTTCAATGGTGAGATCTACAACTTCCAGGAATTGCGGGAGACGCTGGAGCGCGACCACGGCGTGGGCGGCTGGCATGGTCGTTCTGACACCGAGGTGATGCTCGCGGCATTCGACCAGTGGGGGGTCGAAGCTGCGCTCAAGCGTTTCGTGGGTATGTTCGCGTTTGCCCTGTGGGATCAGCAGACGCGCACGCTGCATCTCGCACGCGATCGAATGGGCGAGAAGCCGCTGTACTACGCCTGGATGGACGGTGTTCTTCTGTTCGGCTCGGAGTTGAAAGCGCTGTGTGCCCATCCGCGCTTTCGCGCGGCCCCGGATCAGGACGCGGTCGCACTTTATATGCGTTATGCATGCGTGCCGGCGCCATTCTCCATCTACTTTGGCGTCTCCAAGCTCCTGCCGGGAACATTGCTGTCGGTCACGAGTGAAGATCTGCGGCTGCGTCAAAGGCTGCAGTCGCATCCGTACTGGTCGCTTTCCGAGGCGGTAACCAATGCGTTGCGCAACCCGTTCACCGGCAGCGAGGACGAGGCGGCCGACGAGCTCGAGCGTCTGCTGCGGGGTTCGGTGGCCGCGCAGATGGTGGCGGATGTGCCACTCGGTGCATTTCTATCCGGCGGTGTGGACTCGTCTACCGTAGTGGCACTGATGCAAGCGCAGTCCGCACAGCGGGTGAGGACTTTCACCATCGGCTTTCATGAGCCGGCGTACAACGAAGCGGTCTATGCCAAGCGCGTGGCGCAGCATCTGGGCACCGAGCACACCGAGCTGTACGTGAGTCCCGATGAGGCGCTGGCGGTGGTGCCTAAGCTCACGACCTTGTACGACGAGCCGTTCGCCGATTCCTCGCAGATCCCGACCTTCCTGGTGTCCCAACTTGCGCGCCGCCACGTGACGGTCAGCCTCTCTGGAGACGGCGGCGACGAATTGTTCGGGGGCTACAATCGGTATTTCTGGGGGCGTGCCGTGCGCCGGCGGGTCGGCTGGGTCCCGCTTTCGCTGCGGCGTGCGTTGGCCGCAGGCATCACCAGCATCTCACCGGGAACGTGGGACGGTCTGTTCGACAGCATCTCGCCGCTGTTGCCGCGCCGCTTCCGGTATACGGCCGCAGGCGACAAGATGCACAAGCTCGGCGGTTTGTTCTCGGCCGATGATGACCGCATGCTGTATGAAAGATTGATATCGCACTGGCCGGATAACGTAACGCACCGTGCGGCCGGCTACCGGATTCCGCCGGGCTGGATCGCATATGGCACGCCGGGCGGTTTGCGCACGCTGCCCGAACGCATGATGTATCTCGATACGCTGGGCTACTTGCCCGATGATATCCTGGTGAAGATCGATCGCGCGGCGATGGGTGTGAGCCTGGAGACCCGCGTGCCGCTGCTCGACTATCGCGTGGTGGAGTTCGCATGGCGTCTGCCGGTGGACATGAAGCTGCGCAGAGGCCAGGGTAAGCGCCTGCTGCGGCGTGTGCTGTACCGTTACGTCCCGCGAGAGCTGATCGAACGCCGCAAGATGGGCTTCAGCATCCCGCTCGACAGCTGGCTGCGCGGTCCGCTCAAGGACTGGGCGGAAGCGCTGCTCGCCGAAAAGCGCCTGCAGCGCGAAGGTTTCTTCGATCCGGCGCCGATCCGCCGTCGCTGGACCGAGCATCTGTCCGGACGGCGCAACTGGCAGCATCACCTCTGGGATGTGCTGATGTTCCAGGCATGGCTCGATCGCTGGCACCCGAGCGCGGGCGCTGCATGATGACCTGTGCTCGATGGTTCCAAGTGTGACGTCGGTGCGCGATTTCGCCAACCGCAAACCGCGACTGTTGTATCTGGTGTCCGAGGACTGGTACTTCTGCTCGCACCGCCTGCCGCTGGCGGTGGCGGCACGCAGTAGCGGGTTCGAAGTCACGGTCGCTACACGCGTGAGCAGCCACGCGGAGCAGATCCGCAGCGCGGGGCTTGCGCTCGAGCCGATCGGGCTCGCGCGGTACAGTCACAATCCCTGGCGCGAGCTGCGCTCGCTTGCGCAGATCATCGGCATCTACCGTCGCGTGCGTCCCGATCTGGCGCATCACGTGGCGGTGAAGCCGGTGCTGTACGGCTCCATCGCGGGGTGGATCGCACGCACGCCTGCGGTGGTGAACGCGATTGCCGGCCAAGGCTACGTGGTGAGTTCCAGCGACCTGCGCGCCCGCATCCTGCGGCCCGTGATTCAAACGGCATATCGGCTGCTGCTGAACCGCCACGGCAGCCGCCTCATCGTGCAGAATCCCGACGACGTCGCTGCGCTTACGCGGAACCGTCTTGTGGATCCCGGCCGCGTAGTCATGATCCGCAGCTCCGGAGTAGACACCGCGCACTTCGCCGTAGTCCCCGAGCCGCCGGGCGTGTGCCTGGTGGTGCTGCCGGCGCGGCTGCTGCGTGACAAAGGTGTGGTCGAGTTCGTCGAGGCCGCGCGTGCGCTGCGTGCGCAAGGTGTGCGGGCCCGCTTTGCCTTGGTGGGTGAGTCCGATCCCGGACATCCGGCTGAGATCAGACCAAGCGAGATCGAGCGCTGGCGCGAGGAGGGTACAGTCGAATACTGGGGCTGGCGCGATGACATGTGCGCGGTGTTTCAGCAGGCGCATGTGGTCTGCCTGCCTTCGTATCGCGAAGGATTGCCCAAGGCGCTGATCGAAGCCGCGGCGTGCGGACGTGCCATCGTCACCTGTGACGTACCGGGGTGCCGTGAGGTCGTGCGCGACGGGGATAACGGTTTGCTGGTGCCGCCGCGCATGGTGGAACCGCTCGCGCAGGCGCTGCGCCGCGTGATCGAAGACGCCGCTTTGCGCCAGCGCATGGGGGCACGCGGTCGCAGCCGCGCCGTTGCGGAGTTCTCCGTCGACAAGGTCATTGCGGACACGCTCGCGGTCTATCGCGCCGCCCTCGCTCTATGAACGTTCTGGTAACCGGGGCGAACGGATTCGTGGGTCTACCGCTTTGCAGGCTGCTCGCCAGATCCCGCATGCGCGTACGCGGTGCGGTACGCACTGCAGTCAGCGGCGGCGATTTCGAGCCGATCGCCATCGGCGACATCGGCGCGAATACGGCATGGGACGCCGCGCTGAAAGACATCGACGTCGTGGTTCACCTCGCGGCGCGCGTGCACATCATGCGCGACTCTGCACCTGATCCTCTGGCTGCCTTCCGCGCCGTGAACGTGCACGGCACGGTCCGTCTTGCCGAGGCGGCGCGCGAGGCGGGTGTGAAACGCTTCGTGTTTTTGAGCAGCGCCAAGGTGCACGGCGAAGCGAGCGCCGACCATCCCTTCAGTGAGGCGGACCGGCCGCAGCCGTATGGCCCGTACGCGGTGTCGAAATGGGAGGCAGAGCAGGCGCTCGCCGGCATCGCGGGTTCCGACATGCAGCTGGTCGTTCTGCGCCCGCCGCTGGTTTACGGCCCGCACGTGCGTGGCAACTTTCTTGCGCTGCTCAGAGCGGTCGAGCGGCGCTGGCCCCTGCCGCTGGGGGCGATAGCCAATCGGCGCAGTCTGCTCTACGTAGGCAACCTCGCGGATGCGATCGCGCGCTCGGTATCGCATGTGGCGGCCGCCGGCCGCACCTTTCTGGTGAGCGATGGTGAGGATCTGTCTACCCCGGAGCTCGTGCGAGCGCTCGCGGCCGGGCTCGGCGTCGAGCCGCACCTGATCAAGGTCCCCCGCGCGTTGCTGCTATGGGGCGGCACGATGATCGGCCGGCGCGCAGCCGTCGAGCGGCTCATCGGCTCACTGCAAGTCGACAGCCGGCGCATCTGCAGCGAGCTCGACTGGATGCCGCCGTACTCAGCCGCACAGGGCCTCGAG
>JBGQKF010000109.1:0-10708 GCA_041499435.1 Gammaproteobacteria bacterium | reverse complement strand
CTGCGCGTTTCTGTGCAGCGAGCAGGCGAGCTTCATCTCCGGCCAGAATCTGCAGTTGGACGGGGGGTCGTATCGGGGCCTCCTGTGAACGTTCCGTCTGGAGTCGGTGGCAGCGCCATGCGAAGAACCACCGCGTCAGATCGATGATGAACTTCCAGACGCGTTGTCCAATTTGAAGTCACATTTCGTAGGAGGCACCATGGCCGACCTCTGGGACAATCCGATGGGAACGGACGGCTTCGAGTTCGTCGAGTACGCGGCGCCGGATCCCAAGGCGCTCGGCCAGGTGTTCGAGACGCTCGGGTTTCGCGCGGTGGCCCGGCATCGACACAAGGACGTGCTGCTCTACCAGCAGGGCGGCGTCAATTTCATCGTCAATGCCGAGCCGAACTCGTTCGCCCAGTCGTTTGCGCGCGTGCATGGGCCATCGATCTGTGCAATTGCATTCCGCGCGCGTGATGCGGCAGCGGCCTATCGACGAGCGGTGGACCTCGGCGCGTGGGGCATTCAAAGTCACGCAGGCCCGATGGAGATCAACATCCCGGCGATCAAAGGCATCGGCGATTCGCTGGTCTATCTGGTGGATCGCTATCCTGAGAACGATTACGGGCACAGCGTCTACGATGTCGACTTCCGACCGCTCGCTGGATTCGAGTCGCTCTGGGCCGGAGACGCGCCGCCGCCGCAGGGCTCGGGTCTCACTTACATCGATCACCTTACGCACAACGTGCATCGCGGCCGCATGGGCGAATGGGCGCAGTTCTACGAGCGTTTGTTCAACTTTCGCGAGATCCGCTACTTCGACATCGAGGGCAAAGTGAGCGGACTCAAGTCGAAGGCGATGACCAGCCCGTGCGGGAAGATCCGTATTCCGATCAACGAAAGCGCGGACGAGCGCTCGCAGATCCAGGAGTATCTGGACGCGTATCGTGGAGAAGGCATCCAGCACATCGCGCTCGGCACCGAGGACATCTATCGCACGGTAGAGGCGATGAGCGCGCAGAACGTGGAGTTCATGGACACGCCCGAAACGTACTACGAGCAGATCGATGCGCGCCTGCCCGGCCACGGTGAGGACATCGAGCGCCTGCGCCGTCAACGCATTTTGATCGATGGTGCGCCTGCGGCTGACGATACGAACGCGCGGCTTGGTGTGCTGCTGCAGATCTTCACCAAGACCATGATCGGCCCGATCTTCTTCGAGATCATCCAGCGCAAGGGCAACCAGGGCTTCGGCGAGGGTAACTTCCAGGCGTTGTTCGAATCGATCGAGCTCGATCAGATGCGGCGCGGTGTGCTCCACGCTCCCGGAAAGTAGCGCGGGCTATCCTGCATCGTTGCGCGAGCCGCGCCTGCGACACCGCCTCGCCGCCGGGCTCGTTCAGGTATTCCCAATGCCGTTGAATCTGGACGCCCTCGTGCCGGGGTATCAACTGCACCGGCCACAGCACGATCTCGCGTAAATGTGCGACGCGCGGTGCGGCTTGAGATGTGTCGGCGCTCATCGACGAAGCTCAGCTCGGCACAAAACGGTAGCCGACGCCGGCCTCGGTGACCAGGTGCACCGGTTGCGTCGAGTCGGCTTCCAGCTTCTGCCGCAGATGGCCCATATAGATCCGCAGATAGTGGCTTTGCTCTGAGTGCGAGGGTCCCCACACCTCTCGCAACAGATGCCGCTGCGTCAACACCTTGCCCGGGTTGGTGAGCAGTACGCTCAACAGACGATACTCGATCGGCGTCAGATGCACGGGCTTGCCAGCGCGCTCGACCAACCGATTGACCAGATCGACTCTATTGTCGCCGAATGTGACGACCGGCGTATCGACACCCGAGGCTTTGACGCGTCGGCGAAGCAGCGCCCGAACACGCGCGAGCAACTCGCCCACGCCGAACGGTTTGGTCAGATAGTCGTCGGCGCCGGCGTCGAGCGCCGCGATCTTGTTCGGCTCTTCGGTGCGCGCGGACAGGATCAAGATCGGCAGCTCCGACCATTTGCGCACCTGGTGGATGAACGACACGCCATCGCGATCCGGCAGGCCGAGGTCGAGAATCACGATGTCCGGTTTGCGCGTGCCGGCCTCGATGAGTCCGCTGGCAACGGTGTCTGCCTCGAATACATTCCAGCCTTCGGACTCGAGCGAGGTGCGCACGAAGCGCCGGATATCCTTCTCGTCTTCGACCACCAGCACCACCGGCGCCGGCTCAACTTTAGCCATGTCCGTCTAACCGCTTGGCGCTGGGGCCGGCCTCATCCGCTTCGGCCGCCTCGAGATCCACCGCGGGCGGCTCGCCGCGCGGCAGCGTGAAAACGAAGCGTGCCCCCCCGCTCGCAGGACGCTCGGCCCACATCCGACCATGATGCGCCTCGACGATAGCCTTCGACACCGCGAGGCCCAGGCCCACTCCTGGCGTGGGCGATTCCTTTTCTCCGCGCGTGAATTTTTCGAAGATCGCTTCTTCGCTGCCGGCGGCAAAGCCGGGGCCGTTGTCGCTCACGCTGATTTCGATATCGCGGTCGCGCACCTGCGCATCGATCGAGACCACGCTGCCGGGGGGCGTGTACTTGGCCGCGTTCTCGAGCAGATTGCTGAACACGCGCTCGAGCAGCATCGCGTCGAACTCCACCAGCGGCAGTTTCTGCAAGTCAGCCACGCGTACCACGTGCGCATGAAGCAGCTGCTTGTTGGCTCCGATGGCTGCACCGATGATTTCCTCCAGCGGTTGCCACTGCAGGTTGAGCTTCACGGCGCCGGACTCGATGCGGGCCATGTCGAGCAGGTTATTGACCATGGCGCTCATCCGTGTGGCCTGTGCACGGATCGCCTGGGCCACCTCCTGATGCGCCAGCGGCAGCGGCGGTTTGAGGAGGGAAAGCGTGTCCGCCAACCCCACCAGTGCGGTGAGAGGCGTGCGCAGGTCGTGCGACACAG
Organism: Gammaproteobacteria bacterium; assembly: GCA_041499435.1. GTDB lineage: Bacteria > Pseudomonadota > Gammaproteobacteria > Burkholderiales > SHXO01 > SHXO01. The sequence continues at coordinate 7,778 of JBGQKF010000109.1, read as the reverse complement.
CCGCCAGCAGTGAGTTGCGCAGCCGCTCCGATTCCATCCGTACCAGCGCTTTCTGAGCGATATCGACATAGTGCACCCGCTCGAGCGCGACCGCGGCAAGCGCCGCGAAAACCTCGATCTGCCTGCGCTGCTCTGGTACTAACAGCCAGCGCGGATTCGAAGGCTGCACCGCCAGCACTCCGCGGGTGCGCATCGGCGCCTTCAGCGGCAGGTACAGCACCGGGCTGCCCGGGAGCGTGTCGGTGCCGAACCCAGCGGGCTCGCCGTGCTCGAACACCCAGTGCGCGATCCCCATGTCCACTGCCGAGGGCTCCAATGCATCGGCTTCGGCCACCGGAGGCAACAGCTGGTCCTGCTCAGACATCAGCAGGAGCGCCGCCTTGGCGCCGAAGCTCGAGTGCACGAAGCGATTGCTGATCGACGCGATCTGCTCGGGCATCAGCGCCGCCGACAGCTCGCGCGCGAGTTCGAACAGCGCGCGCACGCGCGACTCGCGTTGCGCCGCCACACGTGCTTGATAGCGCAGACCCGCGGTGAGCTGGCCGGTGATCAGACCGACGATCAGCATGACGAGGAAGGTCAGCAGATACTGGACGTCGCTGATGGCGAAGGAGAAGCGCGGGTCGACGAAGAAGAAGTCGAAGGAAGCCACGCCCAGCAGGGAGGCCAGCGCCGCGGGACCGCGTCCGTGGCGAACCGCCGCCAGCACCACCGCGAGCAGGAACAGCATGGCGATATTGACCCGCGCCAGGCTATGCGGCAGCGGCCACGCGATCAGCGTCGCGGCCGCGCAATAACCGATGGTCCACAGGTAGCCGGTCCACCGCGGTTTCCTGGAAGCTCGAGCCTGCTCGTCGGCCGGCGTTGCTTCAGCCTTGAATACCTTCTGGGTGCCGGACTCTCGCGATGGTGCCTGGATGATTTCCAGCTCGGGAGAGGCACGGGTCAGTTGGTCCGCAAACGAGGCGCGACGCAAACCAGCGAGCACCCGCGCACTGGGATCGCGACCCACCACAACTTTGCTGAGGTTGTGACGGGCGCAGTAGTCGATGATGGCATCCGCGGCGCCTTGCCCGGGGAGGGTGGCGGTCTGCGCGCCGAGCTCGTGCGCCAGGCGCAGAATCTTGAGGATGCGCGCGCGCTCGTGTTCCGGTATGCGTTGCAGGGATGGTGTCTCGACATACACCGCATGCCACGGCGCGTCGAGCTGCTTCGCCAGCCGGCTGGCGCTGCGCACGGTGCGCTCTGCGCCGGGCCGCGGGCCGATACAGGCGAGCACACCTTCACGCGTTTTCCAGACCTCGCCGATCGCCTCGTCGACGCGGTATTCGCGCATCTGATCGTCGACGCGGTCGGCAGTCTGACGCAGCGCCAGCTCACGCAATGCGATCAAATTGCCTTTGCGGAAAAAGTTCTGCACCGCCCGCCGGGCCTGATCGGGCAGATAAACCTTGCCTTCCTTCAATCTACTGAGCAGCTCGTCAGGCGGCAGATCGACCAGCATCACCTCGTCGGCCTGACTGAACACGCGATCGGGCAGCGTCTCATGCACCCGGATGCCGGTGATGCCACCAACGACGTCATTCAAGCTCTCGAGATGCTGGACGTTGAGCGTGGTGTAGACGTCGATGCCCACCGCGAGCAGTTCTTCGACATCTTGATAGCGCTTGGGATGGCGCGAGCCCGGCGCATTGGTGTGCGCCAGTTCGTCGACTAGAATCAAATCGGGATGGCGCTCGATGGCGCCGTCGAGATCGAACTCGCGCAGGCGGTTGCCCTTATAGTCGAGCTCTTTGAGCGGCAGCAGCTTGAGACCTTCGAGCAGCGCCGCGGTCTCGCTGCGGCCGTGCGTTTCTACCACGCCGACCAGGACATCGCGCCCTTCCTCTTGTCGCTTACTCGCAGCGCAGAGCATCGCGTAAGTTTTGCCGACACCGGCCGACGCGCCGAAATAAACTCGCAACTTCCCACGCTGAGATTCTGACTCTTGCTCGTGGAGCTGAGCCAGCAGTGCGTCGGGGTCAGGTCTATCGCGGTCGGTAGCTGCCATGTGGAGCCGTCCGTGGTTGGCAACAAGCGAAAAGCCGGCGCACAGCTGCCGAGCCGGCTCTTCGACGTCGCAGTGTAGCGATCCTACTTGCGCATCGCATCCACAACCATATTGAGCTCGAGCACGTTTACGCGCGGCTCGCCTAGTATGCCCAGTTGACGCGCTTCAGTGTACTGGTTCACTAGTGCCTGCAAAGCAGCCGCACCCAATCGCGTGCACAGGCGACGCGGCTCCCTGATGAGAAAGCCGACTCACTCTAGTACGCCGTGCGTAAAAATGGTGCAAAAAGAGTGAGCTCGTTTCCGCTTGCGAGTGCCGCGCCTTTCCGGTGTCGCATCTTGACAGTGGCGAGGCTGTGCCACGATAGTGTCGCCTGCGACCGCGGCCGTGGACTTCACGCCCGGGAGAGCCCAAACAAAACCAAGAGATATCTGGGGGAGAGCAATGAAGCTTCGCTTTTGTGCGGTCCTGGCGCTGGTGCTGGGCGTCGGTGCGTTTACCGTTCACGCAGCCGATCTCACTTTGCGTTTCGGCACGCCCTTCGTGACCAACAGCAACCTGCACAAGGCGATGGAGAAGTTCGCCGAAGTCGTCGCCAAGGAAAGCGGCGGCAAGATCAAGGTGCAGGTGTACGCGGATAGCCAGATCGGCGACATTCAGCAGCTGATCGCCGGCATGCAGCTCGGCACCGTCGATATGGCGTATCTCGGGGTTGGCAACTCCGGTCAGCTCAAGGATTGCGGCGCCCTCAACGTCGGTTATCTGCCGTATCTGTTCAAGAGTAAGCAGAAGGCGACCGAGATCCTCAACAGCCAGATTTTCCTCGACCTCTATGAGACTTGCGCCAAAGCCTCTGGCACGCGCATCTTCGCGGTCGCCGGCGCGCGCTCGCCGCGTGCGATCGTCACGACCAAAGGTCCGATCAAGAAGCCCGAGGATTTGAAAGGCATGCGCCTGCGCATCCCCCCCGTGCCCATCTTCCGCGATACATTCGAGGCGCTCGGCGTCAAGGTGGTGCCGCTCGGGCTGAATGAAGTCTATATGGCGCTGTCGCGCGGGCAGGTCGACGGACAGGACAACGGCTTCGATCTCACGGTGTCGTTCCGTTTCCACGAAGTCTCCAAGTACTGGTCGGCGACCGATCACGTTTATGACGTAGCTGCCTGGTACATCGCCGAGAAACGCTGGAAGACGCTCAGCAGGGAGCAGCAGGAGCTCTTCAAGCGTGCCGCTCAGATCGGCGGCAAGGTCGCCACCGATCTGGGCGAGCAGATCGACGCGCAGGGCCTCGATGATCTGAAGAAGGTCGGCGTGACTTACGTGGTTCCCGACAAAGCCGCCTTCGAGGTGGCCTGGAAGGACGTCTACAAAAGCTACGAGGGCAAGGTCTGGCCGGTGGGTCTGGTGGAGAAGATCAAAGCCGCGCAGAAACAATAATCCGCATCCTCGCTCGAATCGGATTCCATGCCTCACGCTCTCATCCGCGCGCTGCGCTGGTTGGACTTGCTTGTCGAATGGGTGGTGGTGGCGCTGATGGTGGCGCTCGTCGGCATCGTTTCGCTGCAATTCATCGACCGCCACTTCATCGACACCGGCATCGCAGCGCCCGATCAATATGCGCGCGTCGCACTGGTGTGGCTGACCTTCATCGGCTTTGCCATTGCCGTGCGCGCGATGGTGAACATCCGTGTGGATCTGATCGACGCGCGCCTGCCGCCCAAGGCGCGCGCGATTCTCGAGATGGCGTTCGATGCCCTGATGGTGCTCCTGCTGGCGGTCATGGCGCCGGGCTGCTGGCGTTTGATCGAGATCGGCAAAGATCAGGATCTGCTGGGCACCGTGTTTACCGCTGCGGTGCCTGCGGCCGGTGTGTTGATCGCCACGCTCCTGATGCTGTTCTATGTCGGCCTGAGACTGATCGCACGCTTGCTGCGCTTGGAGCTGCCGCGCCCCGAGGAGCAATAGATGCTCGCGCTGCTCTTCGTCGCGTTCCTGCTCGCGCTGCTGATCGGCTTCGACGTCGGCTTCTCGATGATCTTCTCCGCGTGGCTGGGCATTCTCGCCAAGCCCGGTGAGTCGATCGACATGGCGATGATGTCGCTGTCCATGATCTCCGGTGTGGACAGCTATGCGCTGGTGCAGGTGCCCCTGTTCATTCTCGCGGGCGAGTTGATGAACGCGGGCGGGCTCACCATGCGGCTGATCGACTGGGCGATGGCACTGGTCGGGCGCCTGCGCGGCAGCCTGGGGCATGTGTCGATCATCACCAACTTCGTGCTCGCCGGAGTATCCGGCTCGGCGGTGGCCGACGCGGTCGCGAGCGGCAAGCCGCTCATTCCGGCGATGCGCAAGGAAGGCTACGGTGAGGGCTTCGCGGGCGCCGTCATCGTGGCCGGCGCGCTGCTCGGCCCCATTCTGCCGCCGTCGATTCCGATGGTGGTGTACGCGCAGATCGCCAATCAGTCGGTGGTGAAGCTGTTCATGGCGGGCGTGATGCCGGCGATCGTCCTGGCACTCGGCTTCCTGGTCGTCTGCAGCATCGTCGCGCGCTATCGAAAGTATCCAAGCCGGGAGGCGGTCGACTGGAACACCAAGATGCGCGCCACAGGCCGCGCATCTTGGGCATTGATGATGCCGGTCATCATCATCGGCGGCATTCGCTTCGGTGTGTTGACGGTGACCGAATCGGCGGCTCTGGCGGTGTTGTACGCGTTGTTCGTGTGCTTCTTCATCTACCGCGGCATCACGCTGCGACAGCTGCCGAAGCTGATCTTCCACGCCGGGCGTTCCACCGCGACTATTCTGTTCCTGCTGGCGGCTGCGGGACCGTTCAGCTGGCTGGTGGCGGAAAGTCAGATCAACCAGACGGTGATCGACATCATTCAAGGCATCTCTACCAACCCGATCGTGGTGCTGTTGATCGTGAACGTGTTTCTGCTGCTGATCGGCTGCATCGTCGAGCCGCTGCCGGCCATGATCATTTTCCTGCCGCTGCTGATCCCGCTCGGCGCGCAGGTCGGTATCGACCCCATTCAGTTCGGTGCTGTGGTGGTGATCAACCTCATGATCGGCCTGATGCACCCACCGATCGGATTGCTGCTGTTCGTCGTATCCAGCGTAGGCAAGATCCGGATCGGTCCGGTGATGTGGGAGGTGCTGCCGTTTCTAGGATGGTCGCTGATCGTGCTGGTGCTCACCATCGTGTTTCCGCCGCTCACGACCTGGTTGCCCAGCCAGATCAGGTGAACAGGTGAAAAGGTGAAGAGGTGAAAAGGTGAAGAGGTGAAGAGGTGAACAGGACGCGCCTTGTGACCGCTGAGTAGTTCAACGCTAAGTCGAAGGCTGGCGGTTTCAGAACCGGCGACGCGGTCTCTTCACCTCTTCACTTTTTCACCTCTTCACCTTTGCACCGCTTCGCTCAAGCGTCACATCATGCCCATCACCTTCGGCAGCCACAGCGACAGTCCCGGCCAGTAGGTCGCGATCACCAGGAACACCAGCATCGTCAGCAGCCAGGGCCAGACGGCCACGGTGAGCTCGGTGATGCCCATTTTGGTAATGCCGCTTGCGACATAGAGATTCAAGCCGACTGGCGGGTGGCACAAGCCCACCTCCATATTGACCACGATCATGATGCCAAAATGGACAGGATTGATGCCAAGCTTCATGGCCACTGGAAATAGAATCGGCGCCATGATCAGCACGATCGACGAAGGCTCCATGACGTTGCCCGCGATCAACAGCAGCACATTCACCATCAGCAGGAACGCGATCGTCCCCAGCCCTTTGTTGAGCAGCCATTCCGCCATCTGCTGCGGAATGTTCTCCGAGGTCATCAGGAACGAAAACAGCACAGCATTGGTGATGATGTAAAGAATCATCGCGGACAGGTTCGCCGAATCGAGCAGCGATCGGGGCACTTGCTTGAGCGACATCTCCTTGTAGACGAAGACCGCGACGAAGAACGCGTACACTGCGCTCATCGCCGCCGCCTCGGTGGCGGTAAAGATGCCGGCGTAGATGCCGCCGATCACCACTACGACGAGGAACAGGCCCCAGATGCATTCGCGAAAGGCACGGAAGCGTTGGCCCCAGGTCGCTTTCGGCAAGCGAGGGTAGTTGTTCTTGCGTGCGATGTACCAGGTGGTGACGCCGAGCATGACGGTCAGCATCAGGCCAGGCAGCACGCCAGCCACGAACAGGGCGCCGATCGAAGTATTGGTGGAAACGGCGTAGATCACCTTCACGATCGAGGGCAGCATGAGGATGCCGAGCGCGCCGGAGGTGGCAATCACGCCGGCACCGAAGCGCCGCGGGAAGCCCTGCTTCTCCATCGCGGGCAGCACGATGGAGCCGATCGCAACCACCGTCGCCGGACTCGAGCCGCACACCGAGGCGAACAGTGCGCACGCAATGACGCCGGCAAGGCCGAGCCCGCCGTGCCAGTGCCCGACCATCGAGGTGGCGAAGTCGATCATGCGCTTTGCCACACCGCCGCGCGTAAGAAAGCTGCCGGCGAGGATGAAGAACGGGATGGCCATGATCTCGAACTTCTCGATACCGGTGAAGAGCTTCAGCGCTACCGCGTGCAGAGGCACCTCGGTCATGGTGAATAGGAAGGTCAACACGGTGAGGCCGAGCGAGATCGAGATCGGCATGCCGGTCAGCATCAGCGCAATCAGCAAACCGAAGATCAGATAGGCGTTCACGGCCTCGCTCCGCGCTCGACGTCGGCTGGATGCAAGCCTGCACTGGTTGCTTCATCGAGGCCTTCGACATGGGACGCATCGTGATGCGGAAGCGCTCCTGTGCGCAGGAACGACCAGGTCACCTGCAGAAAGCGAAAGCACATCAGATACGAGCCGCACGGAATGGCGAGATAGACGATCCACATCGGCATCTCGAGGTCCGCTGACACTTCGTCCGTGTGCGCGATGTCCCACACGAACTGCGCGCCCAGTGTGCCGATCACGCCGGTGAACAGTGCGCCGGCGAGCAAGCCGAAGACGATAAACTTGGCGCGGTACCGGTCTGGCAGCCGGTTGATGAGGACGTCGACGCCGATATGGATACCGGTGCGCACACCGTAGGCGGCGCCGAACTTCGCCATCCAGATGAACATGTAGATGCAAAGCTCTTGCGCCCAGCTCAGGTTGATCTTGAGCAGCCAGTCCTGCATTATTGGAATGGGCACCGTGGAGGCGTAGCGGTGCACTACCGCCACGAAGATGATCAGCGTCGCGCCACCCATCAAGAAGGCGATCAGCCACTCCTCGAGGCGGTCGAGCAGTTTCAGCACGTGGTCACCCACCGGAATCGTCGAATCCGCGTCTTAAGCCGGCGGTGGTCAGAGCTTGTTGGGATCGAAGCCGGTGGCCTGATAGATCGACTGGATCAGATCCTTGCCGATCTTGTCCGCCATCTGGCTGTGCACCGGCAGCAGCGTTTTCTTCCACACGAGCTTTTCCTGCGGTGTCAGCGGAATGATCTGCGTTTTGCCCGATTTCTTGATCGCCTCTAACGCCTCGTCGTTTTCCTGCTTGGCGATGTGGTTGCCGTACTTGGTGGCTTCCTGCATCGCGCCCTCCAACGTCGCGCGAATGTCCGGCGGCAGCCCTTCCCAGAACTTCTTGTTCACGATCACCGCATAGCCGACATAACCGTGATCGGAGACGGTGAGGTACTTCTGCACTTCATGCATCTTCTGCGTGTAGATGTTCGAGTAGGT
>JBGQKF010000108.1:0-10744 GCA_041499435.1 Gammaproteobacteria bacterium | reverse complement strand
CTTTTCTCCGTGATCCTGCGGGATGTCATGCATCGCAAGCAGGCCGAAGCAGCGCTTCGGGACAGTGCAGAGCGCTATCAGCGCCTGGTGGAGCTCGTCCCCGACGCGATCTGGATCGAGCGCGATGGCCCCATTGCGTTCGTCAATCGCGCCTGCCTGCAGCTGCTCGGGGCCGCCTCTGTTGCGCAACTGCTCGGCCGCTCGCCGCTGGAATTCATCCATCCCGACTTTCGCTCCCTGGCGATCGCCAGACGGGAACGCTTGCTGGTCGATCCACAGCGCAATGTGTACGTTGAGAAGCGGATCGTCACTTTGGCGGGCGAGCACAAGGACGTGGAAATCGCGGAGGCCGCGTTTCACGACGAAGGCGCGGTCGCGTTCTTGGCGGTTCTGCACGAAATCACCGCGCGCAAGGTTGCCGAGCAGGAGCTTCGCGAATCGCGGGAGCAGTTGCGCCATCTTTCGGCGGCGTTGCAGGCCGCCCGCGAAGAGGAGCAGAAGCGCATCGCGCGCGAGTTGCACGACGAGCTGGGGCAGGCGCTGACCGCTCTGAAAATGGATGTCGTCGCCATTGCGAGCGAGTTGCGGCCGGAGCAGGTGGGGGCGATCAATCGGACGAGCGACATGACGCGGTTGCTGGAGAACACGGTGGCTGCAGTACGCAGAATCGCCACCCAGCTGCGCCCGCTGATGCTGGACGACCTCGGGTTGATTCCTACGATCGGCTGGCTCGCGAATGATTTTTCCAAACGCACTGGTATCGCGGTAGATGTGACCCTTCCTGAGCCCGACACCGACGTCGACGCGAAGCTGGCGACGGTGTTCTTCAGAGTCCTGCAGGAGTCGCTCACCAATGTAGCCAGGCACTCGGGCGCCAATCGCGTGCAGATCGTACTGGAGTGTTCAGATGCAGACATGCGCCTGCGGGTCTGCGACAACGGCAGTGGCTTCGATACCTCGGCGGCGCAGGGTACGAAAACGTTCGGATTGCTGGGCATGCGCGAGCGGGCCGGCATGACGGGCGGCAGCTTGACGATCGAGAGCCAACCCGGTGCCGGCACTTCGATCGAAATGCGCATCCCGTTGCAGCCCTGAGCGCTGCTGCCCAGGACAAACGACGGCCGGGCTCGCGCACGGATAGGAATATTCCTACGCTCGCTCATCTTTCGCCCATAGCTCGATTCAGAGTTCCGCCAATTTCTTAATCAAGTCGCGCGCCCTATAGTGGCTCCATGAACGGGGCACGAAATCTGCCGGGCGAGCGCAATCGCACTTTGGAACTATTCCTGGTGGAAGATTCCGCGGAGGTTCGCGAGCGGATCTCTGTGCTGCTCTGCGCGATCCCGGGCGTTCGCGTCGTCGGCCACGCTGACGGCGCTGCGGACGCGATTCGAGAGATCGCATTACTCAATCCGCACGTCGTCTTGCTCGATATCTCGCTCAAATCGGGGACCGGGATGGAAGTGCTCGTGGCGGTCAAACGCAGTGCGCCGGGCATCAGGTTCATCGTCCTGAGCAACTCTTCGGCACCTCAATATCGCGCCAAATACCTTTCCGCGGGCGCCGAGCATTTCCTGGATAAGACCTACGAGTTCGATCAACTCGCGGGCATCGTGGCTCAATTGCACTGAACAGACAGAACAAGGGGACGCAAATGCTCACATCCACAGTCGCGACTTCGAATCCCGCCGCCGGCAGCCGCCCAGCGCAAAGACTTCAGCCCATCGGTATGAGCACGTCGCTGCCGAGGCCTCAAGGATGCGCAAACTGCAATCTGCGGAGCCACTGCTTCACCAGCGGCTTCCTATCCCCGAGCCATGCGGAATTTGGCGAGCTGGTCCTTGCACACCGGCGCATCGGGGCCGGCCAGGCCGTGTACCGGACCGGGGATTCGTTTTCGTCGGTCTATGTGTTGAAAGCAGGCTTCGTCAAGACCCTGGCACTGTTCGAAGACGGCCGCGAGCAGGTCTCCGGCTTCTACATGCCGGGCGATACGTTCGGTGTCGACGGCATCGCTTTCGGCCAGCATGCGACCGACGCGATCGCCCTCGATGACGCCGACGTCTGTGCCATCCCCTACGACAATCTGGAGCAGCTCAGCCTCGCGGCGCCCGCCGCGCAGCGCAGCCTGTACCGGATGTTCTCGCAGGAGATCGTACGCAGGCAGGACGCCATGGTTGTGATGGGCACAATGAGCGCTGGCCAGCGTATCGCGACGTTTTTACTGGATCTGTCGCGACGCTTCTCCGCGCGCGGGCTTTCTGCTTCCGAATTCCTGCTGCGCATGACGCGCGACGAGATCGGCAGTTTGCTCGGCCTGAAGCTGGAGACCGTGAGCCGCGTGTTTTCCAAGCTGCAAAGCGATGGACTGATGGAAATCGAGGGCAAGCATGTGCGCATCGTGAGCATCCCTGGCCTGCGCAGCCTGATCACGCATTGAGAATCCTGTTTGATCGAGATCAATGAGGCACGACCGCGACGGGTGATGATGAGCACTGCTTGCGACAGAAAAGGGGACGCACAGGATCGTCGCGAAGCCCGTTTTCGACGCTCGCTCGCTGAAGGGCGACTCGATGTCTGTGCGGGAAGAGGAATACAAGGGGATGACGCTGAGAGCAGCGGCTTTCGAATTGGCGGAAAGCGGCTGTTTCGTCACGTCGCTGCTCATCACCCGAACCGGCTTCTCCCGGTCCGGAAAAACCAAGCTGTTCGAGCCGCCTTCGCCAGAGGGATTTTTTAGCGATTCCGAAGAGGCGCTCGAATCCGCTCTGGCTTTCGCGCGCGCCATCATCGACGGGGAAGTGCCGGAGCATACGGTGGAAGACCTGTGAGCGAGCGGCTGGCTCGGCCGTCTATTCCCGGCGTGCATGACGCGAGTTGATCGTGACACCCCCTGCTTCTGGCGCAAGCTACCCCGAGCCGCCCGCCTTCTATGACGCGAGCCAATCGGCCGCCGCCGCGTGGGACGTCTGGTTTTCCATGCAGGCCGGCGCGCAGCACATCGAGCGGCTGGCGCAGCATCGGCTCGAACGCCTGGTTGCAATTGCTCGCGACCGTTCACCGTTCTACCAAGACCTGTATCGTGACGTGCCCGCGGACGCGTGCCGAATCGTGCAATTGCCGGTCGTCACCAAGCGTGAGTTGATGGCGAACTTCGATCGCACGCTGACCGATCCGGGGCTGAGCGGCGCGATGGTGCATCAATTTCTCGCGGACGAACGTCGCGCTGGCCAGCCGCTGCTCGATCGCTACGCGGTGTGGTCGAGCTCCGGGACGACGGGCGAACCGGGCATCTTCCTGCACGACGGCCGCGCGCTTGCCGTGTATGAGGCGCTCGAAGTTGTGCGCTTCCGGCGGCTGCAGTCCCCGCTGGCTCTCGCTGCGACGATGATGGGGCGCGATCGCTATGCTTTGGTCGGGGCGACTGGCGGTCACTTCGCCGGCAATGCCACAGTCGAGCGCATTCGCCGCCTGCACCCCTGGCTTGCGCAAAGCGTGCATGTATTCTCAGTTCTGGATTCGACTCCGCACCTTGTGGAGCAGCTGAACCAATATCAACCGACGTTGCTGGCGACCTATCCGACGGCTGCGAGCCTGCTCGCGGGTGAGCAGCGTTGTGGCCGCCTGGCGATCCATCCCCGGGAAATCTGGACCGGCGGCGAGCAGTTGTCGCCGGCACAGCGCGCCTACATCACAACAGCGTTCGACTGCGCGGTGCATGACGATTACGGCGCATCGGAGTTTCTCGCCATCGCCTGGGAATGCGCCCGCGGTGCGCTGCACTTCAATGCCGACTGGGTCATCCTCGAGCCGGTGGACAAGCAGTATCGACCCGTGGCGGCCGGGGTGCGCTCGCATACCGTCCTGCTTACCAACCTCGCCAATCTCGTGCAGCCGCTGATTCGCTACGACCTTGGAGACAGCGTGACGCTGCTCGAAGGCTCTTGCAAGTGCGGCAGTGCGTTGCCGGCAATCCGCGTCGAAGGCCGCTGCGACGACGCCATCGTGTTGCGAGATGCGTCCGGCCGAGGCGTAACGCTGCTGCCACTTGCACTGGCGACGGTGCTGGAAGATGAAGCTGGCGTGTTCCGCTTTCAGCTGCGTCAGACCGGTGCCAGGAGTTTGGCTCTCGACCTGGACCCACCAGTGGCGGATGCCCATACAGTGCAGCGGTGCAGGCGGACGCTGAGGCGATTTCTGCGTACTCAAGGTTTGCCCGACGTGGAGCTCGATGTCGAGCGAAGCGCCCTGCAGCGCCATCCGGTAAGCGGCAAGCTTAGACGAGTCGTGGCGATGACCGATGCGCCTCAGCCTACAGATCGCCGCCCGCGCAGATCGCGAGACCGGCCGGCTCACTGAGCTTCCGATGCACAGCGCCTCGATGCGAAGCGCGCTAGCGGATATATGCCTCGGTGGCGTAACGACGCATCATGCGGTGGCTGTTGAAGTACGCCGCATTCTTGCCGATGGCACCCTTCATCACCGTGATCCAGCCTGGCATGCCGGACCGATACAGCGGCAGCACGCGCGATTCCAGCTTCTCGTAGAGCGACTTCGCATCGTCGGCCGGCGAGGAGGGCATCGAATTACCGATCGACCATCCGGTGAGGCCCTCGATGCAGCCGTCGATCCACCAGCCGTCGAGAATCGACAGGCTGGGCACACCGTTGAAGGCGGCCTTCATCCCACTCGTGCCGGAGGCCTCGAGTGGCGCCAGCGGCGTGTTGATCCAGACGTCGGCGCCGGACACCATCTCAAGGGCGACCTGCATGCCATAGTTGGGCAGGAACGCTATCGGAATCGATGAAGACAATTGCGTGCGATAGCGGTGAAGCAGCTCGATCAGCTGCTTGCCGGCCTGATCCTGCGGATGCGCCTTGCCCGCGATCACGAGCTGGAACGGAAACGTACGTGCGATGCGCTGCAGCCGCTCGACGTCGAAGAACAGCAGGTCCGGCCGCTTGTATGCGGTCATGCGCCGCGCGAACGCGAGAATCGGCAGCTCGGGATCGAACGTTACGCCAGTCGACCGCTGCACGCGCTCGATGAGGATCTGCTTGGCCGCTCGATGCGCCTGCCACAAGAGCTCGTCGCCGACCTGATCGATACGATTCAAGAGCTCGGGCTCGTGACGCCATCCGCGCAGCCGCTCGTCATAGACCTGGGCGAAGCTCGCGCAGGCCCAGGTGCCAGGATGCACGCCATTGGCGACGGCATGAATACGATAACCGGGGAACGAGCGCCGCGACACCTCCGCGTGACGCATGCCCACGCCGTTCACGTATTCGCTCAAGTTGAGCGCCAGGCGCGTCATGTTGAGCCGCCGCTCGCCGCCCAGAGCCTCCAGTTGGTGCGCATCAATCACGTCACCCATGATGTTCTGGACCAGATCGTAGGGAAATTGATCCTGGCCCGCCTCGACCGGTGTGTGGGTGGTGAAGTTGCACAGCTCGCGCACGCGCGGCACATCGTAAATCGAGCCGCCGCCGGCCTCCTGCGCCGAGCGCGAGAATCGCCGGAGAAGCTCGAGCGCCAGAAAAGCGGAGTGCCCTTCGTTCAGATGGTACTGACGCACCTCGAAGCCGAGCGCGCGCAGCATGCGCACGCCGCCGACGCCGAGCACCATCTCCTGCTTGAGGCGATAGGTCTGATCGCCGCCGTAGAGGTAATGGGTGATGCGCCGGTCTTCCGCGTGGTTTTCGTCTAGGTCGGTGTCGAGCAGGATGACCGGCTCGAGATGCCCGCGCAGGCCCTCGACCACATAAAGCCAGCTGCGCACCCAGACCTCGCGATTCTCGATGTCCAGTGCGATCTTGGCGTTGAGCGCCTGGGCGTGCTCACGCGGATCCCAGGGGTCTTGGTGCTCGATCTGACGCCCCTGCGCGTCGATCTCCTGGTGGAAATAACCCGCGCGGCTGATCAGGCTGACCGCGACCATCGGCACATCGAGATCGGCGGCGGAGCGCAGCGTGTCGCCGGCGAGTATGCCTAAACCGCCGGCATAGGTTGGAACGTCGTCGCGCAGCGCGATCTCCATGGAGAAGTAGGCGATGCGCGGCTCGTGCAGGAATTCCTGGTGCATCGTTCGCCGCTAGCCCGGTGGTGCCTCCCCCGGGGCTTGCGCTGCTCAATTTGGTTTGCGCGAATCAGGCGGCGGTTCCTGAGACGGCGGTGGCGGAGCGAACTGCTGTGCGAGCGGACACTTCTCGGCTTGGCAGCCATGCTTGGCCGCGCACTCTTCCCGGGTCTGATCGAGCTCGACGTATTGCTTGCATATGGGACAGTACTGCAGCGGCGAATTGAACATGATGGGGTGTCCGCCCGAAATATTGGTCGCAGTTGCTATGCTGCGCCAGCCCGCGGAAGGGGATTTGCGCAGGATCAAACTTCCAGCGAATTAGATACGCTCGCGGCCGTTTGCGCAAGTCACCCCAGGATCTGCGTCTCGAGATACTCGGGCACTCGGCAGCTCCAGCGAAGCTCTTCTTCGATCCGATGCCGGAGCGCGTCCGCCGCTACCGGCTCACCGTGTGTCACGAAGGTCTGCCGTGGCGGGGTGGGGAAGTTTTTCAGCCAGGCGAGGATCTCAGCGTAGTCCGCGTGCGCGGACAGATTCTCGATCGAGGCGATCTCGGCGCGCACCGGAACATACTGGCCATGGATCTTGATCTCCTTCGCCCCGGCCAGCATGGCCGCGCCGCGCGTTCCCACCGCCTGGAACCCTGCGAACAGGATCGTGTTTTTCGGATCGGGCGCAAAGGCACGCAGGTGATGCAGCACCCGCCCGCCTGTTGCCATGCCGCTCGCCGAGATGATCACCATGGGAAAAGTGCGTGTGTTGAGCCACTTCGACTCCGCGACCGTATTGATGATTTTCGCGGCGCGGCACATTGCGTCGCAGGCATGCCCCTCGAGGCGATGCTCGCCGTGGTACTTGCGGTACAGCACCGTCACGTCCGCTGCCATGGGACTGTTCAAGAACACCGGCAGGTCGGGGATGGCGTGCTCCTGTTTCAGCAGTGCGATGTAGTACATGAGCTGTTGCGCGCGACCGACCGCGAACGCAGGGATCACCAGGGTGCCGCCGCGCGCGCACGTGCGATTGATGATCTCGCCCAGCCTGATTTTCGGGTCGACGGTATCGTGCAACCGATCCCCGTACGTCGATTCCACCACCAGGTAGTCAACCTCGGTGGCAGCAGACGGGGCTACCATGATCGGATCGTTGAGACGCCCGAGATCGCCCGAGAACAGCAGCCTCGTTCCGGCGTGCTCCATCATCACCTGGGACGCACCGAGGATGTGTCCGGCGGGGAGCAAGCGGAATTTGAGGCCATCGCGCAACTGCACCTCATGCCCGTAATCGAGCGCGAACAGCGATGACAGGCTGCGCTCAGCGTCGGCGCGCGTGTAAAGCGGCAGCGCCGGCTTATGCTTGGAGTAGTCGTGAGCGTTGGCGTACTCGGCTTCTTCTTCCTGCAGATAACCGCTGTCGGGCAGCAGGATCTCGCAGAAGTCACGAGTGGCCTGGGTGCAGTAAACGCGCCCTCTGAATCCCTGCCGTACCAGCAGCGGCAGATAGCCGCTGTGATCGATGTGGGCATGAGTGAGAATGACCGCATCGATCGTTCTCGGATCGATCGGCAACGGATCTCAGTTGCGCAGCCGCAGCTGCTTCAAACCCTGGAACAGGCCGCAGTCGACCAGAAGGTGCTGGTTGGCGGTCGATACCAGATACTTGGAGCCGGTGACGGTGCCGGTTGCTCCGAGAAATTGCAGCCGAAAGCGCCGCTCATCGGGCAATTGCTGATCCGCCGCTCGCGAACTGACGGTTACCTGCGCAATACCAGCTCGCGACGCTGCTCGCGTGCGACCAGCGTGGTCAGCGAATTCATCTCATCGCTGAGCAGCGCCAGCAGATCGTCCGCAGTGACGATGCCAACCCGCGCACCAAGCGCATCGACGATCGGCAGGCGGCGCACGCCTTTGGTCCGCATCACCTGGATCGTGTCGGCTACGCCATCGGTCTCGCGGCCGACCACGATGTCGGACGACATTATGTCGCTTAGCACGACGCCTTCCGGATCAACACCCTGCGCGATCACCGTGATCACGATGTCGCGATCGGTAACCATGCCACAGGGGACCTCCCGCCCGCCGACTTGGTCCACCACCACGACATCGCCGACGTGATGTTTGCGCATGAGCTGCGCCGCCTCGCTTACTTTGGTGCCGCGATTGGCAGTGACAACTTCGCGGTTGCGTATGGTTCCGATCGGCATGACAGGTCCTGTAGTAGGGCCGGCTCACCGCGCTCGCGGTGAGCCGGCGGTTTGCAGTTATTGAACCGTCAGCTTTCTCGCCGCCGCCGTGGTTTTCTTCGGCAGCGTGAGCTCCAGGACGCCGTCGGTGTACTTAGCGCTCGCGCCGGCCTGATCGACCTCGGAGGCCAGGGTGAAGCTGCGCGAGAGCGAGCCATAGTAGCGCTCGCTGCGGATCACCTTGCCATTGTCTTTGACGTCCTTCTCGCGCTTGGCTTCGGCGCTGATGGACACTACATTGCCGTCGATCTGGACGTTGATGTCTTCCTTTTTGACGCCCGGTACTTCGGCTTTGACGGTGTAGGACTTGTCGTTCTCGGTGACATCCAGCTTGATCTGCAGCGGCTGCTCTTCCACTTCCCAGCGCATCGGCCGCAGGACGCGGCGGAACATATCGTCTATGGAATCACCGAACGGGTCGAAACGTGCGATGTTGGCCATGATGGTCTCCTTACTTGGACGTAACGCGGGCTATCACCCGCACCAGGCAAGTTTATGCTGCCCAGACTGCGCTGCTTTGACGCGGATCAAATCTTCGTGTGGTCTATCTACATCTCCATGTCACCGGGCTCACCCGCGCCGGCCTTTGGTTGGGCAATCTCCGCGATCAGGCAGTCGGTGGTCAGAATCAGCGCCGCCACCGACGCCGCGTTCTGTAGCGCGTGGCGCGTGACCTTCGTTGGATCGATCACGCCCATCTGCATCAGGTCGCCGTATTCGCCCGTAGCAGCGTTGCAGCCGAAGCCACCTTCGCCTTCGGACACCCGGCTCAGCACCACAGAAGCTTCCAGTCCGGCGTTGGCGACAATCTGGCGTAACGGCTCTTCCAGCGCGCGCAACACGATGCGGATCCCGGCATCCTGCTCCGGATTCTCGCCGTGCAGATCGACCAGCGCGCTCCGGGCGCGGACCAGCGCAACGCCGCCGCCGGGCACGATGCCCTCCTCGACCGCGGCCCGGGTTGCGTGCAGCGCATCTTCGACCCGCACCTTGCGCTCTTTCATCTCGGTTTCGGTGGCGCCGCCGACTTTGATCAACGCCACGCCGCCGGAAAGCTTCGCGGCCCGCTCGTTGAGCTTCTCCTTGTCGTAATCGCTCTTGGAATCGGCGGCCTCGGCTTTGATCTGCCGGATGCGCTCCTGAATCGCGCTCGGCGTGCCGGCGCCGTTGATGATGGTGCAGTTGTCCTTGTCGATCTCCACGCGTTTGGCGCGTCCCAGATCGGCGAGCTTGATCTTGTCCAGCTTGAGACCCAGCTCCTCGGCTACCACCTTGCCACCGGTCAGCACCGCGACGTCCTCCAGCATCGCCTTGCGGCGCTCGCCGAAACCCGGCGCCTTCACCGCACAGGTCTTGAGGACGCCGCGAATGGAGTTCACCACCAGGGTGGCGAGCGCTTCGCCCTCGACTTCCTCGGCGATGACCAGCAGCGGGCGGCTCTCCCGCGTGATCTCTTCCAGGATCGGCAGCAGGTCCTGCACCGACGCGATCTTCTTGTCGTGCACCAGGATATAGGGATCTTCCAGCACGCAGATGCGCTTCTCGGCGTTGTTGATGAAGTACGGCGAGAGATAACCGCGATCGAACTGCATGCCTTCGACGATCTCCAGCTCGTTTTCCAGAGCCGAGCCGTCCTCGACCGTGATCACGCCGTCGCGGCCGACTTTCTCCATCGCCTGCGCGATGATGCTGCCCACCGCCTTTTCGTTGTTGGCGGAAATCGACCCGACATGCGCGATTTCCTCACCGCTCGAGCAGGGTTTGGACAAACGTTTTAGCTCAGCCACCACGGCGCTAACCGCCTGGTCGATGCCGCGTTTGAGATCCATCGGGCCCATGCCGGCGGCGACGTACTTCATGCCTTCCCGCACGATGGACTGTGCCAGGACCGTGGCGGTCGTGGTGCCGTCACCGGCGACCTCGGAGGTCTTCGAAGCGACCTCGCGCACGAGCTGCGCGCCCATGTTCTCGCAGGGGTCGGCAAGCTCGATCGCCTTGGCGACCACCACACCCGAGCTCGCTACGAGCGGCGCTCCGTACGAGCGCTGCAGAATGACGTTGCGTCCTTTGGGCCCGAGCGTAATCTTCACCGCATCGGCAAGAATGTTGACGCCCGCGAGAATCTTGTCGCGTGCCGAATCATGGAAAAGAAGGGTCTTTGCGGTCATGGGATCCTCTAGGGGTGGGACGCTGCGGCGTGCGCAGCGAGATAGTCGATGGCGCTGTTCAAGGTCGTGAGCCGCGGATAGTCGGCTTCGGGGATGTCGATGCCCAGGCGCTCGTGCAACGCCACCATCCACTGCAGGAAATCGTAGGAATCGATGTCCAGCTGATCGCGCAACGGACGCTCGGGGACGAGGCGATCGAAATCGCCTTCGGGCGCGACATCGCTCAAAGTTTCCAGCAAGGCACGACGCAGTTCG
>JBGQKF010000107.1:0-10745 GCA_041499435.1 Gammaproteobacteria bacterium | reverse complement strand
GAACCGCAGCTATCGGCCAAGAACAGTCGGTCGAGCACGTCGTCCAAGTCGCCCGAGAGCAGCCGTTGGTTGGTGCTGGCAGTTAATAGTGTCACCGGATTAGTTGGTCGGCGCGCAGAAGAAACGCCACACGCACATTGCTCTGTTGTTTACCGCAGCCAGCAGAAACGGGACTCAGAACCTCGGCCGTAGTGTGCACCTCGTCTCAAGGCGACGACCTTGTGGTCCTACAATCGATGTGTCCTACAATCGATGTTGCGCGCCCGCTTACGGAAGGGAAGAATATTGGTGGCAATAAGGGGCGCGATGAAGGCTTGGTATGATGTCTGTCGCTCTCCCCCTGTTCGTGATTGGCGCTGTTCTCAGCGGTGCCTCGAACACATGCGACGGTTTGTATTCCGTTATGAGGATTCTGATGCGCGGGTACGTGTGCGATTGCTGGCTGTGGCGATCATGATCGCCAGCGGTGTCGCGAGGGCGATGCCGATTACTTACGACCTATCTTTCGGTAGCGGCACGCCTGACCAGTTGACCGGTTCGATCACCACCGATGGGCATATCGGAGCGATATTCGATGGGAATGTCCTGGGGTGGTCGTTTCATTCTGTCGGGACTGTGCCCTTCACCATCTCGGGTGTCGGCTTGCCGTCACCCCCACCTGGTCTTGCCGCAACTGGCTGCCTCGACGGTGGAGGAAGTTGTTTTACCGCGGGGTTAGATTTTTTATCGTTCAATTTCCAGGCTACGGGTGCCAGTTTCTTCGGGCTATCTACCGACCCTACATTCTGTAACTGTGGGTTATCCATCATTGGACCCCGGCCCCCCGATTTCGAAGTCGGTCGGGTTTTAGTGGGCAACACGCAGTTTTTTCCGCTGCTCTCCTACCCACTCCCCGTGTCCGGTGTCGTAGGGATCGCGCGTGGCTCGTTACCGGTCCCCGAGCCGACGCCCCTCGCGATTCTAGGTCTCGCGTTGGCAGGTTGTCTCGCATTCAAAAGGCGACGATTCCGGGGCAGCAGTCCACTGCGGTCTAGCATCCACAAACCGCTATGAACGTGCATTGTTGTAGCGAGCCACTCAAAAGAGGAGAAAGAATGACCTCGATCCAATCTTCGCGACTAATCCTGATGGTGTGTGTCTTTCTTTTACCTGCGGCTTCGGCGCCAAGCTATGGTGCGCTCGTCAAGTGGACCTTAACCGACGTTACATTGCATGGCGTTCAAGGACTGCCGGGTCCCCCTCAGAGCAGTTGGTCTGGTACAGCCACTGGTTCATTCTCGTACGACGCGCAGAGTCAGACGATTGAAGACTGGGACCTCGCAATCCCAGAGATTGGTCTGATTTTCACGCCTGCCCTTTTCGACGCCAGCGCGTCTCGAACCCCAGGGCCTCCTGATTCTTTCACTTTCAACAATGCTACTGGTTTTCTTACGTTAGTCACTCCGCCACTCACCGACGCTGGAGGCACAAAGCAGTTAGTTGGTGGGCACTTCTTTAACGCTGAGGTATCTGTCGACGCAGACGTAACTGGGGGGTCGTTGACCGGAACTGCTGTCCCAGAACCGACTAGCACAGCATGCATGGCGTTCGGAATAGCTGCATTGTTCAGCATTAGTTGGGTCAGACTGCGGTCACCCTCGAGAAGGTAGGCGTTCCGCGCCGCTAGGCACTGGACTCATCCAGACGAGCGTCGCGCTCTGGCGCCGTTTTCTGTTGCTCGCAAAGCCGGTAAGACCGTGTCCAATCATTTTGGAGCGTTCGCGGTGCAATTGCATTAGTGCGGTGAGAGAACGGCGGGCAGCGCGGCAATACCGATAATTGATTGGATCGCTCGACAGCGGACGTTGGTCAACGGCGCCTGTGGGTCGGTTTGGGTCAGCCGCGCAAGCGGCAACCTTGAGCAACAGCCGAGGTCGAGGTACGCAGCCTCCTGGGGACGAAGCCGGTCGCTGCGTCGGTCTGACTCGCCCTTTACTGTGCGACCACTCCCACCGCCCGCGTCGGTGCCCCGAGACTGGCAAGCGGGCCCAGCTCCCGTTCTACCATCGGCACGATCTCGAGCATCAGCTTTTCCATGGTTTGCAGCGCGCTGGCCTGCGAGGAGCCGCCGACCTGGAAGTGGAACATCATGTGCGACGGCCGCGCAGCGCGGATCTCGTCGCACAGGCGCTGTGCGATCGTCTCGCAGTCGCCGACCAGGAGGTTCTGCGCCATCTCGTCGAGCGAAATCTCGTTGGGAATCGGGATCTCGCGCATCATCGCGCCGTCGGTGACCTCGGCGCGCCGTCGCAGCGCGTTGGCGAGGCGCATCTGGTGGCGCGCGTTGTCGACATAGTCGAGCGTCTCGGTGTGACTTGCCGTGACGCACATGAAGCGCTGGACGCCGAGCGGCATGCTGTACGGATCGCGCCCCTCGGCGATGTACGCGGCGGCGATGCGTTCGCGCATCTCGCGCTGGTAGTCGGCCCCGCTCCAGCGGCCGGTGAACAACGGCACGTAGCCCCGGCGCGCGCACAGGCGATGGCCGAACTCATGGTCGCCGGCGATCCAGATCTCAGGCAGGCCGGCTATAGGGCGCGCGCTGATGTGCGTGCTGGGCATCCGATAGTGCTGGCCGTCATAGGTGAAGGTCTCGTGGGCGAAGGCGAGATGCAGCATGTCCAGGAATTCACTCAGCATCGGCCGCGCTAACGCCAGGTCCTTGCCAAAGCGCTCGAACTCGAAGGGCTGATAGCCGCTGCCCAAGCCCAGGACCAGCCGGCCGTCAGACAGACAGTCGACCATGCCGATCTCGGCCAGCAGCCGCGCCGGGTCATAAAGCGGCGCCACCACTACCGCCGGCCCGAGACGGATACGTTTGGTTACCCCGGCGCAACGGGCGGCCATGATCAGCGGAGAGGGGCAGATACAGTAGTTCGAGAAGTGGTGCTCGGCAAACCAGGCGATCTCGAAGCCCAGCTGGTCGGCGTGCACCACTTGCTCGATATGCTCGCGAAACACCTCGTGCGGCGACTTGCCGCGCTGGCGGTAGCCCATCAACCCGAAATAACCCAAATGCATAGCATCCTCCGTTACGCTTTCGGGCCAGTATAGTCGCAACCCGGGGACAGCGGCCTGGCGGCAGCAAGTTCTTCCCGTGTGTCCGCTCCTGGGGTTCTTGACTAGCCGTTCACGGTCGATTTGAGCCGTTCCGTCAGCGCCTCAGTTCGGCCACTGCAGACCGTCGCAATCTGCCAAACCCACCCAAGAAGCAATATGTAGCTATGCGATGTTCCCAGCGACATCGGTCTTGCGAGGCTCGTGCAGCGGCTGCACGTTGCAGCTTACAATTCCGGCTCCAAACCAGGAGCTGACCATGACCCAGACCGTACTGATCACCGGCGCGACCTCAGGCTTCGGCGCGGCGAGCGTGCGCCGCTTCGCCAAGGCAGGCTGGCGCGTAGTGGCGACAGGCCGCCGCGCCGACCGGCTGAAGACCTTCGTCGAGGAGTTCGGCGCGAAGAACGTCCATGCTGCGGCCTTCGACGTCGGCGACGAGAAATCAATGGACGCCGCGCTGGCAGCGCTGCGTGAGGGCTTTCGCGACATCGACGTGCTGATCAACAACGCCGGTTTGGCGCTCGGCACCGCGCCCGCCCAGCAGGCTACCCTCGACGACTGGCGCACCATGATCCAGACCAATGTCATCGGCCTGGTCACGCTCACGCATAAGCTGTTGCCGACCCTCATCGCGCGCAAGGGCGGCATCATCAACGTGAGCTCGGTGGCCGCGAGCTATCCGTATACGGGCGGGAATGTGTATGGAGGAACCAAAGCGTTCGTCACGCAATTCACGCTCGGTCTGCGCTCGGATCTGCACGGCAAAGGCGTGCGCGTGACCTCTCTCGAGCCGGGCATGACTGAGACTGAGTTCACGCTGGTGCGCACCGGCGGCAATCAGGCAGCATCCGACGCGGTCTACAAGGGCGCGAACCCGATGACGGCCGACGATATCGCCGATACGCTGTTCTGGATCGCGAACCTCCCGCCGCACGTGAACATCAACCGGCTGGAGATGATGCCGGTCAATCAGTCCTTTGCCGGGTTTCAGGTATTTCGCGAGGGGTAGCCGTGAAGCCGCTTGAGAACCTGCCGGAGCCCGCGCGCCGCCAGTTCGCCGAGATCGGGCCAATCTGGGGCCGCGATATCCCGCGGCATCGCGACCTCGTGCTGCAGGCCTATCGGCCGATGCTCGCCGCGTCGCCCAAGGCTGGCGTCTCGGTGTCGAGCAACATCGCTTACGGCAGCGATCCGCGCCAGGTGC
This sequence comes from Gammaproteobacteria bacterium, assembly GCA_041499435.1. Classification (GTDB taxonomy): domain Bacteria; phylum Pseudomonadota; class Gammaproteobacteria; order Burkholderiales; family SHXO01; genus SHXO01. The sequence goes on along the minus strand of JBGQKF010000107.1, from coordinate 6,442 downwards.
TCGACGTCTATCGCCATCGAGACTCGAGGCAGGCGCCGGTGGTGATCTTCGTCCACGGCGGCGCCTTCGTACGCGGAGACAAGGATATCGACGGCGAGGTCTATGCAAACGTCTTGTACTACTTCGCACGCCACGGCTTTCTCGGATTGAACATGGAATACCGCCGCGCCCCGGAGTTCCAGTATCCGAGCGGGGCGCAGGATGTTGCCGGCGCTGTCGCGTGGGCGAGAGCGAACGCGCGGGCGCACGGCGGTAATCCGGAACGTATCTTCCTCATCGGACATTCCGCGGGGGGAACGCACGTAGGGACGTATGCGTACGACCCTGTTGCGATGGCGCCAGGCGGCCCCGCGGTGAGCGGCCTTGTGCTGCTCAGCAGCCGTCTGCGTGTGGATGCGTTGCCCGGCAACCCGAACGCCGATGCGGTACGCGCCTACTTCGGGATCGACGAGTCGAAATACGAGCAGCGCTCCCCTGTAGTGCACGGAGCGAGCTCAAGCCTGCCGGTGTTCATCGCGATCGCGGAGTACGAGAACCCGTACCTCGACGTATACGGAGCGGAGCTTTTCCACCGCATCGCCGCCGCGCGCGGTCGCGCGCCGCGCTTCATCCGCATGCCGCGTCACAATCACACTTCGATCGTGGCGCACATCAACACCGAGGAGGACATCCTCGGCAGCGAGATCCGGGACTTTCTGGCGACTGAGTGTTGAACCATGCCGATCGTTGAAGTGCCCTCTGCGCCTCTGCGTTGGGTGTTGTCGTAGTCACTAGACGCCACTCAACGCGCATTCGCCTTAGCCGGCTCGCTCCGCGTCAAGTCGCGAAAAATATTCATCACACGCTGCACGCGCTCCGCAACTCGCGGGTGCGACTCTTCCACGCGCAGCCGATCCTGTCCCGAGAGCTTGAAGTTGCGGCGTGTCTGAATCAGCTCGATGATGCGCGCCGGATCGATCGGCGGATCCTTCACGAACTGCAGCACGATGCTCTCCGGACCGGCATCGACTTTGACGATGCCGAGCTGCCGGGCCTCGATGCGCAGCCGATGACTGTCCATCAGCGTCTTGGCCGGCTCGGGCAGCAGGCCGAAGCGGTCGATCAACTCCTCGTGAAGCGTATCGAGCTCCTCCGAGCTCTCGGCGTGCGCCAGCCGCTTGTAGAGGACCAAACGCTCGTGAATGTCGGCGCAATAGTTCTCCGGCAGCAGCGCCGGCGCATGCAGGTTGATCTCCGTCGTGACTGAGAGCGGCTGGGTGAGATCAGGTTCCTTGCCGGCTTTGAGCGACTTCACCGCCGCGTTCAGCATCTCGGTGTACAGGTTGAAGCCGACCTCCTGCATCTGACCGCTCTGCGATTCTCCCAGCACTTCGCCGGCGCCGCGGATCTCGAGATCGTGCATGGCGAGGTAGAAGCCGGCGCCGAGCTCTTCCATCATCTGGATGGCTTCCAGGCGCTTGCGGGCGTTGCTGGTGATCGCGCCTTCGTCCGGCGTCATCAGGTACGCGTACGCCTGATGGTGCGAGCGCCCCACGCGGCCGCGCAACTGGTGCAGCTGCGCCAGCCCGAACTTGTCCGCTCGCTCGATGACCATGGTGTTGGCGCTCGGGATGTCGATCCCGGTCTCGATGATCGTCGTGCAAAGCAGGACGTTGAAGCGCTGCTGGTAGAAGTCGCGCATGACGAGCTCCAGCTCGCGCTCGGGCATCTGGCCGTGCGCGACGCGAATGCGCGCTTCGGGCAACAGCTTGGTCAACGCCGCTTCGCGGTTGTAGATGGTCTCGATCTCGTTGTGCACGAAGTACACCTGACCGCCACGCTTCAACTCGCGCAGCGCTGCCTCGCGGATCTGACCCTCGGACCAGCGCGTCACGAACGTCTTGATGGCGAGCCGCTTCTGCGGCGCGGTCGCGATGACGGAAAAATCTCGCAGCCCTTCCAGCGACATCGCGAGCGTGCGTGGAATGGGCGTGGCGGTGAGCGTCAGCACGTCGACCTCGGCGCGCAGTTGCTTGAGCCGCTCCTTGTGGCGCACGCCGAAGCGATGCTCTTCATCGACGATCACCAGCCCGAGATTTTTGACACGTACCTTCTCCTGCAGCAGCTTGTGGGTGCCGATCACGATGTCGATGCGGCCGTCGGCCAGCGCCTGCAGCGTTGCATCCTGCTCCTTGCCCGAGCGGAAGCGCGACAGCTCGGCGATGCGCACCGGCCAGTCGGCGAAGCGATCGGTGAAGTTCTGGAAGTGCTGCTCGGCGAGCAGGGTGGTGGGCACCAGCACCGCCACTTGCTTGCCATCCATGACGGCGACGAAAGCGGCGCGTAACGCGACTTCGGTCTTGCCGAAGCCGACATCGCCGCAGATCAGGCGATCCATCGGCTTGCCCGAGGTGAGGTCGGCGAGCACGGCGTTGATCGCCAAAGCCTGGTCGCGTGTTTCTTCGAAGGGGAAACCGTCGGCAAACGCTTCGTAGTCGTGCAGCTTGAGCGAGAAGGCGTAACCTTGGCGGGCAGCGCGTTGCGCGTAGAGATTCAAGAGCTCGGCGGCGGTGTCGCGCACCTGTTCGGCGGCTTTGCGCTTGGCCTTTTCCCATTGACCGCTGCCGAGCTTGTGCAGCGGCGCGGCTTCCGGCGAGGCGCCACTGTAGCGGCCGATGACCTGAAGCTGCGACACCGGCACGTACAACTTGTCGCCGCCCTCGTACTCCAGCGCGAGAAACTCGGTGCTGCCTTCGCCGAGATCCATGGTTACCAGCCCGAGATAGCGGCCGATGCCGTGCTGAGCATGCACCACCGGATCGCCGACTTTGACCTCGGACAGATCGCGCACCATGTGCTCGGCGATGATCCGGTTCGCCGCTTCGCGCCGGTCGTGCGAGCGCGCCTGCGATGCGTACAGCTCGTTCTCGGTGATGCACGCGATTGGACCTTCCTCGGCGATAAAGCCATTCGCCATCGGTCCGACGGTGAGCATCAACGGCTCCGATGCGGCCAGAAACGACGCGTAGCTCTCCGTCTGCGTCGGCTCCATGCCATGCTCGGCGAAGTAGTGCAACATCGTCTCGCGGCGGCCGAGTGTCTCTGCCATCAGCAGCGCGCGGCCGTGAAAGTCACGCAAGAAATCGTTGAGCCGGTGCAGCGGGTTGTCGGCGCGCCGGTCCACCTGCAACGAAGGCAACTGCGCGATCGGCATGCGCTCGCCTTGCTCCTGCGTATCGGCCAGGGCAATGCGCGCGAACGGCTTGACTGCGCCGTTGAACTGATCGGGAAAGAGGTACAGTTCCTGCGGCGGCAGCAGCGGCCGGTCGCGATCGCCGCGCAGCAGCTCATAACGCGAGCGTGTGTCGCGCCAGAACGCCTCGATCGCTTCCTGCACATCGCCGTGGAAGATGGCAACGGCTTCCGTCGGCAGGTAATCGATCAGTGTCGCGGTGCTCTCGTAGAAGAGCGGCAGGTAATACTCGATGCCGGCGGCGAACACGCCGTTACTGACATCTTTGTAGATCTGGCTGCGGGATGGATCGCCTTCGAATTTCTCGCGGAAGTTCTGGCGGAAGCGGGCGCGTGCATCCTCGTCGGTGGGGAACTCGCGTGCGGGCAGCAGCCGCACGTCATTCACCTTGTAGATCGAGCGTTGCGTGTCGACGTCGAAGGTGCGGATACTGTCGATCTCGTCGTCGAACAGATCGATGCGATAAGGGACCGCGCTGCCCATCGGAAACAGATCGATCACTCCGCCGCGAAAACTGTACTCGCCCGGGGACACGACTTGTGTGACATGGCTGTAGCCCGCCATGGCCAATTGTCGGCGCAGAGCCTCGGGTTGGATGCGCGTGCCCTGCTTCAGAAAGAAGCTGTAGGCGGCGAGAAATGCAACCGGCGGCAGGCGCTGAAGCGCCGTCGCGACCGGCACGATGAGCACATCGCAGACGTCGTGCGAGATCTGATAGAGCGTCGCGAGGCGCTCCGATACCAGGTCCTGGTGCGGCGAGAAGTTATCGTAGGGCAGCGTTTCCCAGTCGGGAAACAAGTTCACGCGCAGTTCCGGCTGGAAGAACGGCAGCTCCTGCGCGAGGCGCTGGCCGTCGAGCGCCTGGCTGGTGAATACGGCGAGCGGCCGGCGACGGCGTGCGAGCGCGGCGATGGCGAGCGCGTCGCTGGAGCCGTGCAAGCCAGTGACCGAAAGCCGGGAACCGGGAGTTGGAAGCGGAAGGGACAGCATGCGGCGTAATTATAGCTGCTCTTGCTATCGCGTCTAAACCTCAACACAGAGACACAGAGGACACGGAGGGACACAGAGAGAATGCGACCGGGCACTTGCGGTAAGGTATAGGGACCTGCGTCATTCGGCGGAGGCTCGTGGATGAGCCAACCCCTAAGCCATCCCACTTGCCCAACTCGTTGCTCTCTGTGTCCTCTGTGCTCTCGGTGCCTCTGTGTTGGGTTTGGTCAGGCGCAGCCCGCTACAGCCTTCGCTCCCAGATCCGCGCGCCCACCGCGTCCGGCGGCGGTGCGACGAGCCGGGCCAGCGTTGCACATCCGCCCAGCAAGGCGCATAGCACCCACAGCGTTCGTGCTCGCATGGTATTCTCCAGAACTCGCAGCCGCGATATGGGATATATCGTCGCGCCGCGCGGCTTGCAGACGCAGCCCCCATGCCAGCGTCGGTGTGAGTGAAAATCGTGCTGCTCTAGCGTCTTTGCGCGCTGCCGCGCGCATCGCGCCATGCAATTGTTGCTTTCGGTCCGTAAAAATTACATGACATTCGCAACTCTCCGGCCATGGCTCAGCGTGTTGCGTTGATCGTCGCCGCGGGCGCCGGTACGCGCATGGCGCAGGCGCTGCCCAAGCAGTATCTGCCGCTCAACGGGCGGCCGATGTTGTGGCATTCCGTCAGCGTGCTGTGCGCTCATGCGGCGATCGATTACGCCTGTGTGGTGCTGCATCCAGAGGACAAATGGTTCGTGCAATACGACTGGCAGGCATACGCCGACCGGCTGCGGCCCACCTATTGCGGTGGCCGCACGCGCGCGCACAGCGTGCTGCTGGGTTTGCAGGAGCTGCGGAGACAATTGCGCGATGACGACTGGGTTCTCGTGCACGATGCGGCGCGACCCTGCGTCACGCACGAGCTGGTCGGCAGGCTGGCAAGCGAGGTCGACGACGATGAAGTCGGCGGCTTGCTCGCGATCCCGGTGGCCGATACGCTGAAGCGAGAGGATGGCGCGCGGCGCTCCCTGCGCACCGAATCGCGCGAGCAGCTCTGGCAGGCGCAGACGCCGCAGATGTTCCGGTACGGGCTCCTGCTGCGTGCCATGCAGGGGGCGGAGCTCGGTGCGTTGACCGATGAGGCGAGCGCCGTGGAACAGCTCGGCCTGCATCCGCGACTGGTGCTCGGCAGCACCGGGAATTTGAAAGTGACCTACGCCGAAGACGTCGAGCTCGCGGCGCTCATCCTGCGGGCAAGGCAATGAGCTATGCAGATGCGCAAAGCGTGGTGCCTTCATGACATTTAGAATAGGCCAAGGCTACGATATCCACGCTCTGGTTCCAGGCCGCAAGCTGCTGATCGGCGGCGTCGACATTGCGTTCGACTGCGGGCTGCTCGGTCACTCGGATGGTGATGTGCTGCTGCACGCCATCTGCGATGCGCTGCTGGGCGCGGCAGGGCTGGGCGATATCGGCGGGCGCTTTCCCGACACCGATGAGCGGCTGCGCGGCGCAGACAGTGGAAACCTGCTGGCCGCGATCGGAGGCGAGGTGCGCAGCCGCGGCTTTGCCATCGTGAACATCGATACGACGATCATCGCGCAGGCCCCGCGCATGGCCCCGCATATTCCGGCAATGGTCGCCAACGTGGGGCGGCTGCTCGAGATCGATGCCTCTCAGGTGAACATCAAAGCGAAGACCAACGAGCGCCTGGGTTTCCTGGGCCGGGGAGAAGGTATCGCCGCTCTGGCCATTGCACTGATCAACACGGTCGGGCGGTGAGTCTCGAATCTGCGCCAGCGAAGCATCGACTGTTCTTTGCGTTGTGGCCGCCCCACGCGCTGCAAGCCTGGCTCGCCGTTGTGGCGCATGATCTGCAGGGCGAACTCGGCGGCAAGATGACGCGCGCCGATTCCATCCATCTCACGCTGGTGTTCCTGGGCGATGTGCTCAGTACCAGGCTCGACGAAGTGGTGGCCATTGGCGATGCGGTGCGCTGGCATCGATTCACGCTCACGATCGATACGTGCGGTTGCTGGGCGCACAATCGCATCGCATGGGCGGCGCCCGAAGGCACGCCGCTGGCGCTCACCGAGCTGGTGATCGAGTTGCAAACACGCGTGCGCGCTCTCGGCTTTGCGATCGACGAGCGACCGTATACGCCCCACATCACCTTGGTGCGCAAGGCGAGCCGTCCTCGCCGCAAGTCGCGCATGGAAATCGCTGAGCAATG
>JBGQKF010000106.1:0-10766 GCA_041499435.1 Gammaproteobacteria bacterium | reverse complement strand
TTGCGGTCCAGCCGGCAATCGAGTTCTCTACGCCGACCAGCATGGACATGAGCAGCACGAAGCCGGCAAGCAAGACGCCGCCTTTCCTGGACAGCGTTGCACTGTTCTTGTCCCCGGCGAGTGAGCTCGGCGTCATTGCGACGCTCGCTCGGTCGGCCAGGGCGCACATCGGCAAGAGCACCAGCGCACCACCCGCTATCGCGCCGAACACACCCATCGAAGGCGAGCCGGCAACACCGATCGCGACCGGGCCGACGATGGAGCCGATGCTGAACGCGGCATTGAGCAGCTGCGTCATCGCCATCCCGCGTGACCCAAAACCGGCGACGAACACGCTGTTCAGGCGGATGACGTGGATACCGAACCCCACGGCAAGCACGAAGGCACCGGCAAGTGTGACGGGCCAGGTCGGCGCGACGCAGAGCACCCCCGCACCCAGCAGAAGCAACGCAGTGCCGGCGCTGAGCCAGCGTGCGCCCAGCGCCGGCGAGGTCACCACACTCGGCACGAAGATGCCGACCAGCGCGCCCGCGCCATGCGCCGTGAAGATGAAGCCCACCGTGCCGGTGTCGATGTCGAATGCGCGCTGCAGGCCCGGCAACAGCGGCCCGTAAAGCGCCTGAATCGCGCCGAGAAACGCGAAAACGGAAATCCCGGTGGCAGCGATCAGGTGAGCACGCGCCAGTCGGTTGGAATGGATAAGGCTTCGATGCGGGCGCGGAACAAGCGCTCGTCGGCAATGCGCAGGCGGCGGCTCACCTCGCGCCCGATATTCATCTGCATCAACGCGAACTGCTCCAGATCCCGCTCATAGATTTGCGCAAAGATGGCGGTGGACAGCTCGATGGCCGTGCAAGCTTGGGACGCGCGTATCGAAGCGCTTCTGGGAAACAGATCCATCAGCGCCATCTCACCGAAGCAATCGCCGGCTGTTAGCTGTCCGAGAAGATATTGTTGCGCGTCCCACGACTTGAGCACTTCGGCCTCACCCGTCTCCAGAACGAACATCGATTGCGCTTCGTCGTTTTCACGAAAAAAGAACTCTCCCGCAGCAACGCTCACCTCTGCGGCGGCTTCAAGCACAAATTGCAGGATGTCGGCTCGGATACCGCCGAAGATCGGCATCCGCTGCAGTGTCGCTATGCGGGCCTCTTGCATCGTGTCCCACGCGAGATACGTCGTCGAAAAGGCGCATCGTAGCCGCATTCTCGCAAAGACCCAAGTCCCTGGCCTGGAAAATGCCAGCTGGAAAACAAAAGGCAGCGAGGATCGACCCCGCTGCCTTTGTTCCCTTCGGCCGCTTCCGCAGGGAAGCTGTCAAGGGAGTGGCGGTCGCCGCCCCATGACGAAAAACGCGATCGCGAGGACGATGCCGATCACCGCGAGTATCCAGGCGATGTTGGCGGCCGCGCCGGCGACGCCGCTGAAACCGAAGATGGCGGCAACGATGCTTGCAATATATGCTCTGCCGGTGCAAAAGCTGGAATGGGGCAAATGCTCGATTAGAAGCGCACGCACAGCAGGACCTTGGGATAGTACGGCTTGCGGCATACTATCGAACGTTCGATGCGGTCCGCCGGCTTTGCGATGCGGTACAGCTGCGAGGTCGCGCATAAGAAAAATCGCCACCGGAGGACTCGTTCGATGATTCGATCGCTGCTGCCGCCCATTGCGCGCGTGTGCAAACGGATGCCACACGCGCTCCTGCTCGCGTGCGCGCTGGCCTGTACATCCAGTTACGCCGAGAAACGATACGGCCCCGGTGTCACCGATAGCGAGATCAAGATCGGCCAGACCATTCCGTACAGCGGACCGTTGTCAGCCTTCGGTACCATCGGCCGCGCACAGAGTGCGTACTTTGACATGATCAATCGAGAGGGTGGCGTCAACGGGCGCAAGATCAATCTCATCTCACTCGACGACGGCTACAGCCCGCCACGCACCGTGGAGCAGACGCGCAAGCTGGTCGAATCCGAGGAAGTGCTGCTCTTGTTCAGCTCGTTCGGGACGCCGACGAATACAGCGGCACTCAAGTATCTTAACGCCAAGCGCGTCCCGCAGCTGCTCATCGCCGCGACCGGGATGAAATGGGGCGATCCCAAGGCCTATCCCTGGACCATGGCGTTTCTGCCGAGTCAGAAGACCGGAAGCGCAGGGTATGCCCAATACGTATTGAAGAATCGTCCCGACGCGAAGATCGCAATCCTGTACCAGAACGATGATTTCGGAAAAGATTACGTCAAAGCTCTGCGCGATCACTTTGGCACGAAGGCGGACACGATGATCGTGGCCGAAGCTGCTTACGAATCGACCGACCCGAGCGTCGACTCGCAGATCGCCACGTTGAAGAGCTCGGGGGCCGACACGCTATTCAGCTTCGCGTCGCCGAAGTTCGCCGCGCAGTCGATCCGGCGCAGCTACGATCTCGGCTGGAAGCCGCTGCATTTCGTGGTCTATACCTCGATCTCGGTGAAGGCTGTGCTGCAGCCCGCCGGACTGGACAAGGCCGTGGGCCTGATGTCTTCCACGTTCGTGAAGGATCCGACCGACCCGCAGTGGAAAGACGACCCGGCAATCAGGCAGTGGCGCGCATGGATGGAAGCTTATTACCCCGGCGGAGATATCTCGGAGATCTACAACATCTATGCCTATCTCAACGCGCAGCTCCTGGTGCATGTGCTCAAGCTGTGCGGGGACGATCTCACCCGTGAGAATGTAATGAGGCATGCCGGCAACTTGAAGAACCTGGAGCTGCCGTTACTGCTGCCCGGCATCCGCGTGAACACCAGTGCGACCGACTACGATCCGATCGAGCAGCTTCAGCTGATGCGCTTCGACGGCAAGCAATGGGTCCGGTTCGGCGAGGTGCTCGGAAAGTAGGCTCACAAGGCGCCCACACCTGCGCGGGCAACCACGCCATCCTGAAACGACTGCACGCCCGAGACGCCGATTGCGCCGAGGAAGAAGCCATCCTTTACGAGCGGTAGTCCACCTTCGAGCGGCACCGCACCTGGCAGGCCCATCATCACGCTGCGTCCTTCGAGCACCACGTCCTCTATGGCTTTGGTCGGGCGCTTGAACAGGATCGCGGTCCGGCCCTTCTTTTCGGCGATGCGGCTGGAGGCTTTTTGACAGCCGTCCATGCGTTCGAGGTACATGAGATGACCGCCGTCGTCCACCACGGCAATCACCACCGCCCAGCCGTTCTTCTCCGCCTCAACGCGGGCTGCCGCCGCCACGCGCTTGGCATCGTCGAGTGAGAGCACGGGTTGCTGGAGCATGTGCGATCCTGTCATTGCTGGTGATTTGAGCGCCGGTGCAGGCCGCTGTACGCTCAGTCGAACACGTTCTTGTGGATACGGCCGTCTTTGACGATCAGCTTGATGTTGTCCGCCTTCTGCAACACTCGAACGTCATGCTGCGGCTCACCCGCGATGACCAGCAGATCCGCCAGGAAGCCCGCTTTGATTTCACCTGTTTCGCCGGCCATCATCATTGCCGCTGCGCCGACCCGTGTAGCGCACATCAGCGCGTCCGCATCCGAATAGCCGAGGAAGCGGACGAAGTGCTCGAGATCGCGGGCATTGGTGCCGTGCGGAGTCCAGGGGAAACCGTAGTCGCCGCCGATCAGCACGCGCACACCGCGCTTGCGCATTTCCGGCACTACCTTTTGCGCGTGCTCGAATTGATCCACTACGCCGCTCGCTTTGGCGTTTTCGTACGTGAGACCCCACGCCTGCGCTTCATGCATCAACGCGTGCAGCAGCCCGATCGCCGGCGCAACGAAGATCCGGTCACGCGCGGCCTCGATCATGTCGAGCGCTTCTTCGTCTGCGTACTCGCAGTGATACAGGAGATCCACATCGTTGCGCAGTGCCATCTTGATCGATTGCGCCGAGCGCACGTGCGCGGCCACGCGCTTGCCGTGCGCGTGCGCCGTCTGCGCTGCGATGGCGAGCTCGTCCTCGCGCATGACGGTGATGTGCGAACGCGCATTCGGGATGGTCTGATTGCCGGACACATTCAGCTTGATCGTATCGACGCCCTCGCGAATCAGCATGCGCACCGTGCGTAACATCTCTTCAGTGCCGTCGACCACCATCGCGATCGACTCGCGGTAGAGGTGCAGCCGGCGCTCGTCGCCGAGATTGCCGGTGTTGGTGAGCTCCGGGCTGGCTGCGAGCAGACGAGGCCCGGGCGCGTGGCCCGCGTTGATGAAATCACGCACGGCGATATCGAGCCGAGGTTTCGCAGAACCACCGCTTACGCAGGACGTGAAACCTGCATCGAGCACGGTGCGCGCATGCAGCAGCGTCAGCAGCGTGTGTTCTTCCGGGGGGATGTCCCCGGTGTCGGCCATGTTGGCTTTGTGCGCAAAGGGCAGATGCGCGTGGCCGTCCACCAGTCCGGGAATGACGGTGTGCCCGGTAATCGCAATGCGCGTGTCCGCAGCCGATTCCTTTGCGAGCTTGGGTCGTACCGCCGCGATGCGGTTGCCCTGGAGCAGCACGTCAGCCGCGAAAGCAGGTCGGCCGGTGCCGTCCCAGACATTGCCGCCGTGCAGTAGCACTGTTTCGTTCATCGCTTTTTGATCTTAGGCAGTCCCAGACTCACGCACCCATTCCGCTGCCCGATGGTACTCCAGTGGGCGACGCTACGCATTGAAGCTCGGCGCCGAGGAATTCCGGATCGTCGGATCCGAGTGTGACCAGATAAATGGTGGCACACTGTTGCTTGGCTTGTAGCAATGAGAGAGGCCCCTATGCCCGCGCTCGCAAGACTAGTCCTCGCGTTGGCGTTCCTTGCACAAAGCACGGCCTACTGCGGTGTCGTCGCTGAGGCGGACGCTCGCTCCATCCGGGCGGTGATCGAAGCGCAGCTGGCGGCGTTTGCCGCCGACGATGCACAGGCCGCGTTCGCGTTCGCCTCCGAAGGCATCCAGCAGACCTTCGGCACTCCGGAGAACTTTCTGGCGATGGTGCGCGCGAGTTACCCCGTGGTGTACCGGCCGGCAACTGTGCGGTTCCTCGATCCCGAACAGATCGGGGACGAGATCGTTCAAGCCGTGGAGATGGCCGACGACAAGGACCGCATCTGGCTCGCGCTCTATCGAATGCAGCGTCAGCCGGACCAATCGTGGCGCATCAGTGGGTGCGTGCTCACGAGCTCGAACCAGTCGCGGAGCTGAGGCGACCGGGCGTTCATGCCGCTCAAGTTGAAAAAGTACTGGCAGCTGCTCGGCCTGGGATTCGTGGCACTGGTCATCTATCTATCGCTGATGCCCGACCCGCCCGATCCTGGCGTGCCCGAGGGAATGAAGATCGGGCACGTCCTGGCGTACGCCTGGCTGATGTTCTGGTTTGCACAGATCTACAGGTCCAACATTGCGAGATATCGTCTTGCCGCCATGTTCTGCCTCATGGGGATCGCGCTCGAGTATCTGCAGGGGCTGACCGACTATCGAGGTTTCGAGTACTCAGACATGGTCATCAACTCGGCTGGCGTTGCTCTGGGGCTGCTGCTCGCGAGGAGCCGCTTGCAAAACGGGCTTGCCACGCTGGAGTCGGTAGTGCTGCGACGCTGAGACGCACCTTCGGGGCTAGTTGCCTCCGACTGCCTGGTCCGGTCTCGTATCCGGTTCGAGCATCGCAGAGGACTCCCGGTCATCCCCGGGGGAATCAGAAGCCGACTCACTGTCCCGCTGCGCGGCTTGCTCTTCTTCTAAAGGAACGCCCGCTGCCGGAACCTCTCTCGGGCTCAGCGGTGATTGCGCACGATGGTAAGGCTCCATTTCCCGATACTCGGTATATCTCTCGTGCAATAAAACGGCCCCGCGCCAGACCATCAGCCCCAGAACCCCAAGGCCGAGAGCAGCCATGAACCACAGGACCGCAATTTGCGCAGAGAAATCGCGCTGTTTCAACAGCCCCCGGACGAGCTGGGTAGAGCCATCGGGCGGTAGCGGTGATGGCATCGCCGACTGCGGTGAAGACGGCGCTCCGGCCTGCGGTGCAGGCGGCGCTCCGGCACCCTCCAGCAGGACAGCACCGCCTGGTATCGCGCCCTCCTGTTTGGAGGGTTGCGCGATTTGAGCCGGCAGGCCAGCGTCGTCCATCAAGGTTTGGGGCTTGGCGAGATCGGTCTCGACGCTATTCTGGCTACCCGCTGAGGGCGGACTGTCAATAACTTTGGCGTAGCCCGCCAGGCAAACGAGGCACAGCGCAAAGGTGGTCGAGGCCTTCATGCTGAGCTTCCGGACAGTGATCCTTAACATACCAATGTACCCGGCGCCCGCTCGATACGGCGGCGCTGGCTCCATAAAGCGATAGCGTGCACGCTTATCGAATCGAATGCAAGCAGGACAACGGCATTACGACAGCTCTCATCGGACAACTCTTGGGGCATGACAATGCTCATTGCACAAAGTCTCGACACGATGCGATAGTTGGCCGACGCCTCTGCATGCTCGCCAACATGGAATCGGTCATGGCCGGTGCAGTTCCACGGCCTGGCGGGAGAAGCTCATGCGGCCGCGCTTGAAACCGACGAGCGGGACCGCAAGCTCGGCGACCGCCTGCTCGGCCGACGTGCAGTCGAGAACGACGAGGTCTGCCGACTTGCCGACCGCGACGCCGTAGTCGTCTCGGCGCAGCAGCCTTGCCGAGCGCTTCGTGACCATGTCGAGGCAGTCGGCGAAGTCGCGCATCCCGGCGTGCGCCGTATTCGCATAGAGATTGGCCATGCGCACGAGCGAGCAGTCCCCGAACGGCGTGAACGGATTCAGCACATTGTTGGTAGAGAGCGAGCAGTTCACGCCTCGTCGGAGCAACTCGTGGGCGCGCACCACGCCGCGCGTATGTCGGTAAGTCCGATCGCGGCCCATGAGGTAGAGGTCGGTGGAAGGAAGCACGGTCACGGCGACCCCGGCGTGCACAGGCCGCTTCGCAGCCGCGGCCAGCTTACGCGGCCCGAGAAAGGTCAACTTCGTGGCATGCCCGACCGCTACTCGCCCGCCGTAACCAAACTGCTCCGTCAACCGCGCTATCAGCGGGTTACGGCCATCGTCACGGGTACTCCGCACCGTAGTCAGCATGCGAACGTTCCATGCTGGCGCACGCTTAGTCCCGTCGCACCATCGTGAAGCGACGGCCGCGAGCTCTTGCGTCGACTCGCGCGTTCGAAATCCATCGCTTAAAACGAAATCGTGCTTGGGCTGCGGCACCACGTTTTCGCGCAGCGAAGTCGCTTCAGTGGGATTGAACCGCCGGCGGTTGGCTTGGAGTAAACCTGATTAGGAGGCCCCCAGAGGCTACGTCAGATCGACACCTGCTATAACTTTCGTCCAGTACGAGGGATCTCGCTTCTCGAAGATACTCCCACTTGGCGAACCGCTGTCGCCGGCTCGTTGTTCCAATCTGGAAGGATGACTTTATGGTGCAGATCGAAGACCCGGGGCTGAATTCCGAAGGCGATGAAGCGTGGCATGATCTGGGAATGATGTCCGACGAGCATCTGCGCAAGGCGTTCGAGTTGTTGCTGAGCTCTGTCGATGTGGAGGACGTGTTCGGCGAATTCGTTGTGCCGAGCGACCTGCCTTCCGGCCGCGGCAAAGAAGCGGATTAGGCCAAGCACGCCCCACCCATGCGCGCCCCCCGCGCCATCACAACCGCAGACGGGCGATTTCGCTGGTTGCCTTTTCCTGCCAATACTGCATGCCGATTGCTGCGAACATCTCCGAGGCCGTGGACAGATGCTCTCTTGCGCGCACTTGGTCGTTGGTGCGCATGTGCATCGTACCGAGACCAAGGTGACAACGTGCCTGGAGCGGGCGCATTTCCAACTCGTCGCCGATCACGAGAGCCAGTCGATAAGCATCGGCCGCCTTCTCGATCTCGGGACTCGCACGACACAGCGCGACGTCTCCGCTGAGGCGCAGGGCCTCGGCTTCATGTCCTCGTTCCTTCTGCGCCCGAGCAAGGTCAAGCGCCTGCGCTGCGCAATGCGCCGCATCGTCTACACGTCCCGCATAGAGGTAGGCCTCGCCGAGCCAGCTGACTACCAGCGAACGCCGCAACATGACGCTCAGTGCGGTCAAGGCATCGACGCCTTGTTCCAGCAGCGAGATGCCGTCCGCGATGCGCCCTGAATGCGCGTACGCGAAGCCGAGGTATGAAGCGACCCAGCCGAAAATCAACCGGGCCCCGGTGGTCTCACATAAGTTCATCCCATGCTCGAGGACTTGGATCGCTCGTGCGAAATCGCCCCGGTATGCCGCGAGGAAGCCAACGGCCATGTGCGTATAGAGTTCGCTCAGCGGATGGCCGACTGCATCAGCGATCTGAAATGCTTCGTCGGCATGGAGGGTTGCCGCGTCGAACTCCCCTAGAGGAGCCAGCGCCAGCATTGCAACGTGACGCGAGTATATCGCGGGAAATACCGGCATACCGGAGCGCTCGCGGGCCGAAGCGCCTCGCAAACATTCGATCGTGCTATTGTTGAAGATCATCGACATCCGATAGCGGCCGAGGCTTTGATAAATCATTCCAAGCACGCAATTGTTCGCTACGGCGAGCGCGCGATCGTCAAGACGCTCTGCGATTTCCAGCCCGCGATGTCCCACTGCTAAGGCCCGCTCCTGCGCGCCCGTAAAAGCGACCGTCAGCGCCAGATATCCCAACACCCTTCCCAGTCGGCGCTCATCACTCGACTGTTCAGCGAGACGTTGCGCTTCCTCTAACACTTCCAGGACACGGTCGAATTTGCCTTGAGGATGCAGCGCGCTGCGCAACTCGAAGCGCAGATCGATGCTCTGCTCGATCAAATCGGGAGCTTCCGAACAATGTGAGAGCGCCTCCAATGCCTGCTCGAGCGAAGCCGCCGCCTCTCGATGGGCCGAACGGTAGAACGCCTTTTCGGCACTCTGGCGCAGATAAACCACGGCTTTGTCCCACGCTTCCCCACGAACGGCGTGATGTCCAAGTCGCTCGACTTGCTCCGCGAAGCGCCCTGCGTAGACGCGCTCGCTGGCTTCCATGATCTTGCGGTGCAAGCTTCGGCGCTGTCCCTGCGTCACGCTGTCGTACGCGACTTGGTGCGTCAGCGCGTGTTTGAACGTGTATGTGAGATCAGGGAACAGAGCGGATTCGAAGATGAATTCCGCGCCCTGCAAGTGCGCCAGCCCCTCATGCAGTGCTTCTGACGCAAGCCCGGCGATGGCTTGCAGCAGCGGGTAAGGAATGTCCCTGCCGACCACAGCAGCCGCCTGCAAGAGACGTCTGTCATCCTGAGAGAGGGCGTCGATGCGCGCGGCCAGCAATGCCTCAACGGTAGGCGGGATCTCCAAAGTGGCAGCGGGCGCCTTAAGCCGGTACGCTCCACGGTCGCCATCCAGAACGCCGGTCTCGGCCAGCGCACGGACACTCTCCTCGAGGAATAGAGGGTTGCCCTCGGTACGTTCGATGAGCAAGCGCTCAAGCGGCAAAATCGACGTGTGTTCGCCCATAAGCAGATGCAGGAGCGCTTGGGCGCTGTCGTCCGAGAGCGGATTGATTCGAATCTGAGTGTAATAGCTGTTCGTGCTCCAGCGATGGTGGTATTCCGGTCGATACGTCACCAACAGGAGGATTCGCGTCGCGGGCAAACTGTCCACCAAGCTATCCAGCAGTCCCTGCGTTTCAGTGTCGATCCAATGCAGGTCTTCGAAAATGATCAGCACCGGCTGCGCCATGCTCGCTTGCAGCACCAGGTGCTTGACCGCATCGATCGTCCGCTGCCGCCGCTGCGCGGGCTCGAGGGCGTGCCACACCGGATCTTCTGGAGGAACATCGATGAGAGCAAGCAGTGCCGGCAACAGGGCCTCGAGCCGGCTTTCCCCTGCTGGAATCTTCCGCGCTATCTTGTCTCGGATCTGCGCAGGCGAGTCTGCATCATCGATCTGCAGGTAGCGCTTGAGGAGTTCGATGACTGGCAATGACGGCGTGGTCATCCCATACGAGACCGCGCTGCAGCTTAATATTCGCCACTCACGGACTTCTTCTTGTCGCGTGAGCTCATAGGTCAGCCGGGACTTGCCGACCCCCGGCTCACCCACCACCGCGACGATCTGTCCGCGCCCCCGCCTGGCCTGTGCCAGCTGATCTGAGACGATCGAGAGCTCGCGCTGACGCCCCACGAACTGCGCGAGAGCGCGCCCGCCAATTCCAAAGCCGGTACCCTCCGGACGCGTAATGCGATACACCGGACCCGACGCGCTCTCGATGGCTTCGGTGCGCAGAAGCTCGAAGCGTCTTTCGAGAAACGGGGCCGCCGCCGCACTGACCACAATACTGTTCGCTTCGGCGGCATTGGTCAGCGCACCGAGGATAGCGCGTGCAGGCTGCTCGTTCTCGGGCTGAATGCGCGAGGCGCCGTTGGTCGCACCGACCATCGCGTGCGTGGCATGAACCGCAATCTTGACCTCCAAGACGCGTGAGCCGACTCGCCGAGCGCGCTCGGCCGCGTTCCGGATAGCAAGGGCTGCGAAGGCTGCGTTGGCGGGTGCGTTCTCGATGGCCTCAAGCCTAAAGGCTTCGACGATCGTCGTGGCGGTGAGCTCACGGATGTGCCCGCCAAAGCTTGCGATCTTGTCGGCGATGGTACTCAAGGCTCGTGCTGGATCTAGCGGCGGACCAGCGGTTGCCGGGGGGACGAGCTCCGCTCTCAGCAGCGCCAGGTGTCGTCCTTCCCACCGCGGGCTCCCGGATGATCCGTCGTCGGAGTCGGGCTGG
>JBGQKF010000105.1:0-10826 GCA_041499435.1 Gammaproteobacteria bacterium | reverse complement strand
TACTACGCAATGCTGCGGGCGGTGCCCGCATTTCTGGGGACACAGTTCTGGGGCGTGCTGGTGATGGGCGCTGCAGTTCTGATCTTCTTTCTGCTGCCGTGGCTCGATCGCAGCCCGGTCAAGTCTGTTCGCTACAAAGGTGCGTACTACAAAACCGCACTGGCGTTGTTCGTGGTGAGTTTTCTGATCCTAGGATGGCTCGGAACTCAGCCCACGGACTTTCTTGGCGCGATCGGGAAGACCGAGGTGGCGGTCATCCTGGCGCGGCTGTTCACGGCCGTGTATTTCGCTTTCTTCGTGCTCATGCCGTGGTACAGCCGCGTCGACAAGACCAAACCGGTACCCGAACGTGTTCGTGCATAGGCGCATGCGCCCCATCGACTCGCCAAGACACTTGCGCAAAATGAAAGCCGTCCTCTTACTGTCCTTGTTGTTTCCGCTTGCGGCGGCTACGGCCAGCGAGTCGTTTAAGCTGGACGACGCGCCAATCGACACGCGCGACGTCGAGTCGATCCAGCGCGGTGCAAAGGTGTTCGTCAATTATTGCCTGAACTGCCATAGTGCGGGCGCGATGCGCTATAACCGGCTTGCCGATCTCGGGCTCAGCGCGACGCAGATCAGAGACAATCTGATGTTCGCGTCCGACAAGTTGGGGGCGACCATGTCCGTAGCGATGCGGGCGGAGGACGCGCAGGAGTGGTTCGGCGTGGCCCCGCCCGACCTATCGGTCATTGCCCGCTCGCGCGGTTCGGATTGGCTCTACACCTACCTGCGTAGCTTCTATCGTGACGACAGCACCGCTACCGGTTGGAACAACGTAGTCTTTCCCAACGTCGGCATGCCGAACGTGCTCTGGGAATTGCAGGGCCAGCAGGTCCTAAAAGTCGAAGAGCGCAAAAGCGGGCATGGGACCGAGCACTTGAAGAAGCTGACCATAGCTGCGCCGGGGACCATGGGCGAGCGGGAATTCGATGCGCTGACGGCCGATCTGGTGAACTACCTCGTATTCATGGGTGAGCCGGCGCGGCAAGGCCGCATGCAGATCGGATACGCCGTTTTGATCTTCCTTGGCGTGCTGTTCGTTCCGGTTTACCTGCTCAAGAAGGATTACTGGAAGGAAGTGCACTGATCGCGCGCGACGCATCGGATTTCCCTATGATGACTTTGTATTCGGGCACGACCTGCCCATTCAGCCAGCGTTGCCGGATCGTCCTGTACGAGAAGGGGATGGACTTCCAGATCGTGGATGTCGACTTGTACAACAAGCCGGAAGATCTCGCGGTGATGAACCCGTACAACCGCGTTCCAGTGCTGGTGGAGCGCGACTTGATCCTGTACGAGTCGAACATCATCAACGAGTACATCGATGACCGGTTTCCGCATCCACAGCTGATGCCGGCTGATCCGGTGATGCGGGCGCGCGCGCGCCTGTTTCTGTTTCGTTTCGAGCAGGAGTTGTTCTGCCACATCGACACGATGGAGAAAGGCCCGCAGAAGTCTGCGGAGAAAGCGCGTATCGTCATACGCGACAGCCTCACGCAGATCGGGCCGGTGTTCGTGAAACAGAAATACATGCTGGGCGACGAGTTCTCCATGCTCGATGTCGCCATCGCGCCGCTATTGTGGCGCCTGGATTACTACGACATTCAGCTGCCGAAGCAGGCAGCTCCACTGATGAAGTATGCAGAGCGCATCTTCAGCCGGCCGGCTTTCATCGAGGCGCTCACGCCATCCGAAAAGGTCATGCGCAAGTGAAGGAGCCGTCCACCACCACCCCCTACCTGATCCGCGCCATCTGGGAATGGTGCGTGGACAATGGCCTGACACCGTATATCGCGGTCAAGGTGGATGGCACCACGCGGGTTCCAATGGAGTATGTGCGCAACGGCGAGATCGTGCTCAATATCAGCGCCGACGCTACCCGCAACCTCAAGATCGGCAACGAGCTCATTCAGTTTTCGGCGCGCTTCAACGGCGCCTCTCGGGAAGTATCGGTACCGGTCAGCACGGTTGCCGGGATCTTTGCCAAAGAGAATGGTCAGGGGCTCGCATTTCACGGGCCCTCGTCTGATCCCCCAGTACCGCTTACCGGCAAGCCACTCGCGGACGGTGAGCGCGGCAGCAAGCCAGGTGGTGACAAGCCACCTTCCGGGCGGCGGCCGCGCCTGCAGGTCGTGAAATAGTCTGGAGGGCGCACGTAAGGCCTCTCGCCGTCGCTCGGTGCATAATTGCGGCGGGCCGGATTAGCTCAGTCGGTAGAGCAGCGCACTTGTAATGCGAAGGTCGGGGGTTCGACTCCTCTATCCGGCACCAACTTCCCATCTCCCGAAGATTAAGCCCATGCGCATCCCTGCCATTCTGCAATGCACTCTTGGCTTGGTATTGGCCCTGCTGTCGACCGGTACCCTTGCTCAGGAACCTTCTTCCGATTCTCTGCCGGCCGCTCAACGGCGCATCACTTCAACGACGAAGGCGCTCGAGCGCGCACGAGCGGACCTCAAGCGGCAGGAGGGCCAATTGAAGGACGCTGAGAAAGCACTCGCCAAGTCGCAGAAAAAGGTCGAGGAGGATCAAGCCCAGGTCGAAAAGGCCCGCAAGGCGTTGGAGCAGGCGCGGGCAAGCGCTGATGTCGCGCAACGCGACTACGATCAAGCCACAGGAGAGATTCAGAGACTGTATCGCGAGCGGCAGCCCGCCCCCGCTTCCAAACCGTGAATTAGACGATCGCAGAAAAAAGAAACGGGCAGCAAGGGAGGATATGCTGCCCGCAAAGTTCCCCAACAGGGGAGGAGACCATCCCTGTTAACGACCCGCGGGCGGAAAACTTGAGGGCTTACTTTTTGCCGCCTGGACCAGGCAAAAAAAGTGGGCAGCGAGGGGGAGGAGACCCGGCTGCCCAGAGGTTCCCCAAACAGGGGGGAGGAGACCTGAAGCTACAACGTCACGTTGCCGACAAACTCGAGGAGGCTGGTAGCCAGCATCCGTCGGAGTTCAGTTTTGCAAAGACTGTGCCAACCCGCGATGAGCGCCTTTCACAGCTCGTGAACTGCATCGGCACTAACCCTTCAATGCCCCGCTGCTGTAGGCGAAGCGCGAATTGATCAGGATCCCGAGCAACGCAGAGTGTCGTGGGATGGTGCCGCTGCCGCTTTGCCCCTTTGTACAGGCCAGGCAACACCCTTCTGACGTTACTGGTCAATGCGCGACGCCCCTTTAACAGTCCATGCGGCGTTGCTTCCATCGTGAGCTATACTTGCGCGGTTCAACGAATTGGCCGCGCGAGCCCCCCGAATGAGCTTGCGCTGAAGCAGCGACACCGAGTCCTCTCCCTTTCCGTTTAGAGAGCCAATGAAGATCCACGAATACCAAGCCAAGGAGATTGTGCGCAAGTACGGCGTTGCCACGCCGCGAGGGATTGCCTGCTTCAGTGTCGATGAGGCGGTGGCCGCCGCCAAGAAGCTGGGAGGCAGTGTCTGGGTGGTGAAGGCCCAGATTCACGCCGGTGGACGGGGCAAGGGCGGGGGCGTGAAACTCGCCAGGAGTCTGGAAGAAGTGCGCCAGCATGCTTCTGCGATACTGGGCATGCGCCTGGTGACGCATCAGACCGGCCCTGCAGGCCAACTGGTGAAGCGCTTGCTGATCGAAGAAGGCGCGGCCATTACCAAGGAGCTGTACGTCGCCCTCGTGGTGGATCGCGCTTCGCAGCGTGCAGTCCTGATGGCTTCCAGCGAAGGCGGCATGGATATCGAAGAAGTGGCCGCGAAGACTCCAGAAAAGATCCACAAGATCTATATCGACCCGATGTCCGGCCTTGCGCTCGCTGAGGCGAAAGACGTTGCCTATAAGATCGGCGTGCCGGCAGCAGCAGCAGCCGCCTGCGCGCAGCTGTTGCAGGCTTTGTATCGCGCGTTCGACGAGACCGATGCTTCGCTTGCAGAGATCAACCCCTTGATTCTCACCGCCGACAATCAAGTGTTGGCGCTGGATGCCAAGATCAACTTCGACGACAACGCGCTCTTCCGCCATCCCGACATCGCCGCGATGCGCGACCTCGATGAGGAGGATCCCGCCGAGATCGAAGCCTCCAAGTTCGGGCTGTCCTACATTTCCCTGGATGGAAACATCGGATGCCTGGTGAACGGAGCGGGTCTCGCCATGGCGACGATGGACATCATCAAGCTGTATGGGGGGGCGCCGGCCAACTTCCTCGATGTCGGTGGCGGTGCCACTACCGACAAAGTGACCGAGGCCTTCAAGCTGATGTTGAAGAACCCTAACGTTCAGGCGATCCTCGTGAACATCTTCGGTGGCATCATGAAGTGCGATGTCATCGCGCAGGGCGTGGTCGAGGCGGCGCGGCAGGTGAAGCTCGCTGTGCCGCTCGTTGTTCGACTCGAAGGTACCAACGTCGACCTGGGCAAGCGTATTCTCGCCGAGTCCGGACTGCCGATCATTTCCGCGGGCAACATGGCGGACGCCGCGCAGAAGGCGGTAAACGCCGTGTCCGGGGCGCATCGCTGAGCACGCAGCGTCGTCCACTTGCCAAAGTCCATTCTTTGCCGCTCTATGGCTTGAAATCCGCGCATCGACCATGTCTATCCTGATCGACAAGAACACCAGAGTCATCACCCAAGGCATCACCGGCAAAACCGGGCAGTTCCATACGCATGCCTGCGCCGTGTATGCCAACGGCAAGAGCTGCTTCGTCGCGGGTGTCACCCCGGGCAAGGGCGGCCAGGCGTTCGAGGACATTCCGATCTTCAATTCAGTGGCTGAGGCAAAAGCCGCGACCGGTGCAACCGCCTCTGTGATCTACGTGCCGCCGCCGTTCGCGGCTGCAGCTATCGACGAGGCGGTGGAAGCCGGGCTGGATCTGGTCATTTGCATCACGGAAGGGATTCCAGTGCGCGACATGATCCGCACGCGCTACAAGATGCAGGGCAAGCCCACCCGCCTGATCGGGCCGAATTGCCCCGGAGTGATCACACCCGACGAGATCAAGATCGGCATCATGCCGGGTCACATTCACACTAGAGGCCCGGTCGGGGTGGTATCCCGCTCGGGCACTCTTACCTACGAGGCGGTTGGCCAATTGATGGAGCAAGGCCTCGGCCAGTCGAGTTGTATAGGGATCGGCGGCGACCCGGTGAATGGCCTCAAGCATCTCGATGTCATGAAGCTGTTCAACGACGACCCGCAGACTGAAGTGGTCGTGATGGTGGGTGAGATCGGCGGCAGCGATGAGGAAGACTGCGCGCGCTGGATCAAGGATCACATGAAAAAGCCGGTGGTCGGCTTCATCGCCGGCGTCACGGCGCCCCCCGGAAAACGCATGGGCCATGCCGGTGCCATCATCTCGGGCGGCAAGGGTAGCGCCGCAGACAAGCTCGCGGTTATGGAGGCGAGCGGGATCAGGATCACGCGCAACCCCGCCGAGATCGGCAAGCTCGCGCGCGCAGCGCTCAAGGGCTGAGCATACGCCGCCGATGCTCAACGTTCTGGTACCGATCGACGGATCTGAAAATGCACTGCGCGCGTTGCGTCATGTGATATCGCCCACCTCGATCTGCAGAGAGCCCGGACAAATTCATCTGCTCAATGTGCAGCCGCCGGTCGCCTCGGGGGTTGTCCGGCTGTTTCTGTCGCGCGAGGATCTGAGCGGCTACTATCATGAGGAAGCGGAGCGCGCACTCGCGCCAGCGCGCCAGGAACTGGAGAAGGCCGGCGTTTCGTTTCAAATTGAAGTACGCGTGGGCGAAATCGCCGAGACCATCGTGCGCTACGCGCGCGAGCAGCGCTGCAGTTTGATCGCGATGGGCACGCGCGGCATGGGTTCCGTAGCCAATCTTCTGCTCGGCTCTGTGGCCACGAAAGTGATCGGCCTGTCCGAGATCCCGGTATTGCTGGTCAAGTAGCCGGGCCGCGCTGCCTCGCCAGCAAGCGCTCCAGACACGCGCGGTAATAGCAGCCGCCGAGATCCGCTTGCGGCTGCAGTCGCTCCAGCTCCGGTGCCGCACACCAGCACGGTGTGCTTCCGGCGAAACCGCACTGATTCTGCTGACCGCATTCCGGGCAGCGGGATCGATCACTGTTGTCCACCAGCGGAGTATTCACGCGGTTCCTTTCTGCTGCAGACCAAGCAATGTCACGATGCCAAGAGCGAGAAATAGCAGCGCAGCCGTGATGCGCAGCGCCTTCATCGGTACACGGTGCGCGAGCTTGCCCCCGAGCCAGACGGCAGGCGCGTCGGCGACCAGCATCCCCGCTGTCGTGCCCAGGATCACCAGCACGGGCGTCTGAAACCTTGCTGCCAGCGCGACCGTGGCAAGCTGCGTCTTGTCCCCCATCTCCGCGATGAAGAAAGCGATGGCGGTGATGACAAATGCGCCTCGTCCGCGCAGCTCGAACTTTTCATCGAGAGAATCGGGATGCAGCGTCCAGAGACCGAAGCCGATGAACGACAATCCGGTGATCCACAGCATGGTAGTGCGCGACAACCAGCTGCCCAGCATGTAACCCAAGCTGCCGGCCAAGGTGTGGTTGAGCAGTGTCGCCACGAGAATGCCGCAGATAATCGGCCACGGCCTGCGCAGGCGGCCGGCGAGGACGAAAGCCAGCAGCTGCGTCTTGTCGCCCATCTCCGCTGCGGCCACGAGCGCGCAGGACACGAGAAACGATTCCAATCATAGCTCCATTCGATGGGCCGCCATTGTACGTTGACGCACCTGCCGGTAGCTTGGCAACTGGCGAGCGTGCGCGGCGCTCCGAGGAGTAGCGCCGCCGCAGTGTTCGATCCGCGTTAGAATTGCGCACTTTCCAACACGGCGAGTCGCGCATGAGCTCACATTGGAGCGAGGGCGTCTACCAGCTCTTCAAACAACAGGACATTCGACAGGTCAGCCTGGTCCCGGATGCCGGGCATGCACGGCTCATCAAACTCTGCGAAGCCGATCCGCAGCTGCGGGTCGTCTGGCTGACCACCGAAGAGGAAGGCATCGCGCTCGCTGTGGGCGCCTGGCTTGGTGGTGATAAGAGCGTTCTGCTCATGCAGTCGAGCGGTGTCGGCAACTGTATCAACATGCTCTCGATGCTGTCGGTATGTCAGGTCCCGCTGCCGATGCTGATTACCATGCGCGGCGACTGGGGAGAGTTCAATCCCTGGCAGGTGCCGATGGGACGAGCGGCGCGCACTGTGCTCGAGGAGATGGGTGTGCTGGTCTCGAGTGCACAGCAGGAGAGCGATGTCGTGCCGCTTGCCGAAGGGACGCTGCGCATCGCCTACAACACGTTCCGGCCCGCAGCGCTGTTGATTGGCCAGCGCGTGCTCGGCGCGAAGACATTCATGGAGTGAGCAATGCCGACTGCTTCTTTACCGCAGCTTAACCGCCGCGAAGTAGTGCAAAGTCTCCTGCAGGATCGCGGTGATCTGCTCGTCATCGCAGGCCTTGGCGCGCCGGCCTGGGATGCGACGCACGCAGGCGACCATGCGTTGAATTTTCCGCTCTGGGGCGGTATGGGCGGCGCGGTTTCGATCGGGCTTGGCTTGGCGATCGCGCAACCGAAGCGGCCTGTGCTGGTGCTGACCGGCGACGGCGAACTGCTGATGGGGCTGGGATCGCTGGCGACAGTGGGGGTGCAGAAACCCGCGAACCTGAGCGTCGTCGTCCTGGATAATGAGCGCTATGGCGAGACCGGAATGCAGGATTCGCACACGGCCCGTGGCGTCGACCTGGCCGCCGCAGCGATCGCGTGCGGCTTTCACAGAGGCATTTTCGTGACTCAAATGCATCAGCTCAGTGCCTTGCGCAAGGACCTGCATACGCTGCAGGGGCCGTGGCTGGCCCAGGTCAAAGTCGCCGCCGACAAGCTGCCGCTCGTTCTACCGCCTCGCGATGGGACCTATCTGAAGAACCGCTTCCGCGAGGCGTTGCTGGGCCCGCAGGCGCATTTCCAAAAATGAGATTGCCGCGCCAGCGTTCGAGCGCTCAAATACCAATGGGCAGCAAATCGTCGTAACGCCGGTCGAGCTCGAGTCCGAAGTGCTCTGTCTGGGATCGAACGAACGTATCAAGGACTCAAGCTGCCGCCGCTCGCCTGATAAGCAGAGATGACATCGCGCAGCGCGTGCTTCTGGTCTTTGCTGAGCGTGAACTTGCGGATGCTGCGCTTACCTTTGATATAGACCGCTGCACTCCTCGCCTGGGCCAGGGTGAGCAGGTCGTGGATCTGGCGGGCGCTCTCGATCGGTTCGTCCAGCCATTCCCAGACCTGCATGACATCGTCTATATGCCATGTGCCGACGGGCAGTGAGATGAGCTGCTTGCCGTCCGCGTTGGCCCAGTACCGCCGCACCTGGAGTGCCTGATCCCCGTAGTAGATTGCCTTCAGGCGCAGTGGCGTGAGCTTGCCGCGATCGCCTCTGCCGAAGTACAGATAGAAGGCCGAGCTCTTCACCACCTCCGGCGCCGACTGCGGTACATACCAGATCACCTGGCTTGCCGCATCGTAGGTCTTGCGCATGTTTTTGAACTGCACCGGCTCGCCGTCGGCAGCGTGAGCGACGGCAGCGGCCAGCAATGTAGCCGTATAGCACCACCACAGCGCCACCATTAGCGTCTGCCTCATCTCGACTCTCCGGCTCGCCCCTTCCACGCCTCCGGGCGCCTTAGCATTTGACACCCGTGTGCGGTAAGCGTCATTCTTGCGGCCCAGGATCTTTGACCTCCCGGAGCCGCCATGCCCCTGATCGATCTGTTGCCCAGCGATGTCCCTCTGGTCCCCGTTGCGGCCGGCAAGGTCATTTTCGCTCAAGGCGATCCGGGCGACGTCATGTATGTCATCGTTGAGGGGCAGGCGCAGATCATGATCGATGGCAAGCTGGTGGAAACGCTCCGCGCGGGCGGCATTCTAGGGGAGATGGCGCTGATCGATGCCGGCCCTCGCAGCGCAACTGCAATCGCGAAGACTCAGTGCGTACTGGCGCCGATCAACGAAAGGCGCTTCGGCGATCTGGTCGGACGCCAGCCCGAGTTCGCGTTGCACGTCATGCGTGTCCTGGCAAATCGCCTGCGTCGCATGGATTCGGAGCACTGACCAGCGCAGGATGGCACCGCATCGAGGGGTCGCAAGCGGCGCAAATGCCTTAATCCACGTTCACCGGACGCGCCGGGCGGGAGTAGCGCTCGAGCCAGTGGGCGTGCCCGTGCTGGAAGTCGTTTTTTCCCGTCCGGTCCTCACCGCGCATCAGCCATAGCGGCTGATCCACGATATTGAACGGGCTGTTGTCGCGCCGGCGGCCCAGCGTGCGGTCGTAATACGATGTCGCCGGCATGTAACGCATGATCAGCGCTGCCCGCCGCTGTCCGGAAGTATTGGCGAGCGAACCGTGTATCAAGCGAACATCATGCAGCGAGATCTGCCCCGGTTCGAGCTCCACGTTGACCGCGTCGGCTTCGTCGAACTGATCTTGATCCAGCTCCAGATTGAGCACCAGATTGTCGCGATTGGCCTGATGGTGGCGATAGAGCTCCTGGCGCAGGTGCGATCCAGGTATGAAGCGCATGCAGCCGTTCGCGGTGGTCACCGGGTCGATCGCGATCCATGCCGAACAGGTCGCCAGCGGGCGCATCAGCCAGTATTCGCCGTCCTGATGCCACGGCACCTCGCGGCCCTTGATCGCCGGTTTGCACAGGATGCGTGTGATCCACAGGATCAGGTCCGGCCCCAGCAACTGCTCCAGCATGTCGAGGAGCCGCGGATGGCGCGCCGCCTCCATGAAGGGGTTCATACCCGGGCCCTGGGCCGGCGGAATCATGTGGGGATTGGCGAGATCTTCCTGTGCCACGTCGGTGTAGCTGGCGAGCACGGTTGCCAGCCCCTGCTGCAAGCGCTCGAGCAACGCGTGCGGGAGCCGGTAATCCGGAATCACATAGCCGCGCTCGCGATAGTGCGCGACTTCTTCTGGGCTGAGGACGCTCATCGGGCGATACTCCGGGACATTGAGGTTGATGCTAGCACTACCCCGCGGCACGCGACAACACGCGGCCGGGCCGCGCTCCGCTCGAACGCCCGTCACGCCAGACCACAGTGCCATTCACGATCACGGTGTCAATGCCGAGCGCTGGGGCGATTGGATGCTTGAAAGTTGCGCCCTCGTCGACGCTCGCCGGGTCGAATACCGTGATATCGGCGTATGCGCCCGGGCGCAAGATGCCGCGGTCTTGCAGACCGAAGGTGCGCGCGGTAAGCCCGGTCATCTTGTGTACCGCCTGCTCCAGAGGAAACAGCCCGAGCGTGCGGCTGTAGTGACCCAGCACGCGCGGAAATGTTGCCCAGAGGCGCGGGTGAGGAAACGCGTCGTGCGGCAAGCCATCCGAGCCGATCATGGTCGGCGCGAACGCCAGGATGCGCCGCACGTCCGCTTCGTCCATGGAAAAATAGATCGCACCCGCGGGCAGCAGCCGTGCGACCGCCTCGTCCTGGCCCATCCCCAGCGCCTTGGCGATTTCCGTGAGGTCCTTACCGGCATATTCCGGGTGCGGCTTGGACCAGGTCACCACGGTACGCGATGCCGCTGCTGCACGATCTGCCGACAGCACGGTCGATGAGGCGCTGTATGGATAGCAGTCGAGTCCGATCGGCTGCACGCGCATCTGTCGCTCAATGAGTGCCAGCGTCTGCGGCGAGCGGCCGTGATTGGGGAGTCCATTCACCTTGTGATGCGAGATCACCAGCGGCACGCCCATGTCGCGGGCGCTCTGAAAGCTCTCGTGGAGCGATTCCAGGACCCGATCGGCCTCATTGCGCATGTGCGTGCAGTAGATGCC
>JBGQKF010000104.1:0-10830 GCA_041499435.1 Gammaproteobacteria bacterium | reverse complement strand
GGTTTGGCTACGTAGAACAGCGCGCCGATGATGTTCTCAGGCATCGATTCCCGGTGGGTACCACGGGCGCAAGTGAGCGTCAGAGTTGCCGGCAGATCAGGCAAAGCCAACCAGCCCTCGACGCCGGCGGTCATGGCCTGGACCCAGCGCAGCTTCGGCATCGCCGAGAGCAGGCCTGGCGGAACGCCGACGGCGCCGCCCGTCCATCACCAATCTTGATCAGCGGTCCATCATTTAGCGTGACCGCACTCAACACTATCCATCACTACCTACCTTGACCACGGTAAGACCCCATAGCGCACGCATGCGCACGAGTAACGCGTCCGCCCGAAGTAAGGGTTTCCCGCCCGCAGCTTGCCACTCGACGCGGCACGCCTACAGAGGGGGCGTCTTCATGGAATTATCCAAACCGGCGTTTCCCCTGCGAGAGCGGGTCATGCACCCCGTGGTGCACCGAGGAAGCTCCCGACGATCCCAAGGGCGACTACAGCTCCGCCAACCGCCAGCCCGGCAATATTCCAAGCTTGGAACCGACTGTTCGAGTCCGCGCCAGGAGCGACTTTCTGGTTGATCGCGTTCACCGCCGCCTGGACCGGCAGCAGGGGGGCGAACCCGAGCAAACAAACCAGCCCATACGGATCGGGCAGGCGCCAGAGCAGGTTCAGAACGAACACGGCGATCGCCAAGGCGCCAGCCTTGAAGGAGACTTCCACGCCGACTTTCTCGGCTTGCTCCCTTATCCTTCCGAACAGCCAGAAACAGGTCAGCGGATAAAAGACGGCTCGAATGGGGGCATTCAGCTTGTCGCCGGTGAGTCGCTGAACCGCTTTCCAGTTCTGGTAGAACCAATAGATCTGGTAGAAGCCCAAAGTGCAAAGGCTCATGATCGCAAGCTTCAGAAGACTGACCGGAAAAAATGCTGGTGTGGGCTGCGCCTCGACCGGAGAATCGTCGAGCCGGGTCTTCGGTGGCGCGTAAGGGTTGAGCGCCTGTTGATCCGATAGCGTAGAAGGCATGTTGCTTCCCCATCAAGTTGCATGAAGCGTAGGGAAATATCATGTCCTGCACATCGGCGCTATCAACCCAAAGTTGTAAGCTCCAACTGCACGTTTGCGCAGCACGACGAGCGCTGCATCCAGCGGGACATCTTTGAGTCTGCCGATGAGCGGCAGCTGGCGAGATGCTCAATCGTGTAACGAACCGCAACCCCGACGATTGGCGCAGCGCTCGGGTAGGCCTCGAGTTCTCCCAGTTGTTTCGCGAGCGTCTTATGCATCGCTAAAAGCGCCGCCTGATCACGGCGCACGCCAATTGCAGCCACTAAGTGTATGTCCCAGTTGGCCGACGTTGGTCCATGGGTCTCGCAGAGAATACTTGCCCGAACGACACTGCCCCCTTGTTCGTATGTCTTATTGGCCCGCAACCGCCTGCCGATCTAACTACACATGCTCGGTTATTCGCATGGCGACTTATTTGACACCTCGAGGCGCGCCCCGGCGCAGGCTCAAGGCGCGCCGAGCAGCTTCGATAGGCTCACAACGGCTTGTCCGTGCCCTTCTGCGAGGTACACTGATCTACCGGTTCGCGGTTCAGCTCACAACCGAAAAAAGTAGTTCCTCGGAAGGCCCTTTATCGCCCCGAGCCTGGCAAGCGCGGCCCTTCATGGCTGAGCGTTATCGGTGAGCTGAAAGATCGGCTCTGGAGTCTCGACCTGTTTTGCTGTGAGTCGATACTGCTCAAGAGTTATTGGGTCAGCGTCGTGATGGACCTGTTCACGCGTCGCATTGTTGGCTTTGCGGTCGAGCCGGCTGACATCGATGGCATCTCCGTGTGTCGGATGCTCAATGGTCAAGACCGTGCCGTTCATGCCATGCTCACACCCGCTTGTCGAACGGCTCATTGGGACATTCGACGCGAGTACCTCGATCGCATCTTGTTCTGGAATGCCGGCGACCTTGAGACAAAGCTCGATCGCTTCAACGACTACTACGACCGAATCCGGGTGCACGCATCGCTTGGTGGTAAGCCCCCGCTGCTAGCGGGTGGTGGGCCATCACCCCCGCGCGCGAAGCTCGGTCACTTCTCCTGGATATCGCATTGTCAGGGGCTGTTTCAGTCGCCAGCGGCGGCGCGATGTGCGAATTCACCAGGGACAGGCTCTAGTTACGCCCTCAACAGCTCAAATCCGCATGAGCATTCCCCCGCCCGGGCCTTGCATATTCGCTCCGTTCGGCCAGGACTTGACACAAAATTGGCACAGGCGTTGATTTTTCTATCTGCGATTCAATATCTGGCGTCGATTCTATCCATTGAACTACGGGGAGGTGCGGCTTCACTTTGTTCGCGCAGCGGGGAAAACGCTGAACGAGCGTGCGATACCACAAGTTACATGTCCGAATCGTGCCTGCAGATCGGCATCTTACCCTACGTGGCGCCCAGACTCACGTCCGAGTGATCGCCGCTGCGCCGGTGATAGGGGAACACCGGCTGAAACACATGCGGCCTTGATACGCAAAAGGCCGCCCCGCAGGGCGGCCCTCCAACATCGCACCGCATCCGTGCATCAGAACAGGCTCGCGGCGGCGCAGTTGGCATCCTCACCGGCGATGTTCCAGCTGGTACCCGAGATGCAGGTCGCTGCATTGGGTGCGAGCCCGGCCGGCGGTGCATACGGGGAGAACTGGAACCCGCCGCTGTACGGGTTGCCGTCGTCGATCTTGCGATCGACTTCGGCGATCAGCTCGACTGGGATCTGGCCGCCCGTTTTCAGGTTATGCCGACTGGTGACGGTGCCGCTCCCGTAGTTGTTGTTGTAGGCGAGTTGCAGATACACGCCATAAGGATTCTTCGGATTGTTGGCGTCGGTGGGGGCCACATCCGCGGCGGTAGCCGTGTAACTGCCATTCAAAAAACCGGCTGCGGTCAGATGCGTCCACACCATGATCTCTTCGTGCATGCCCGCGGCGTTGGGCGCTTCGATGCGTCCGTTGCCGTCTCCATCCACGCAGGTCGTGGCGCCGCAGTTGATGTTGCTGCTCGCGCTGGCGTAGTCGCCCGGCAGCGCGCGGAAGCGATCCTGAAATCCGTAGAACGCGGCCTTGATGCCCTGCTCCTCGGAAATCAGATTGCGCACGCGTGCGGCGCGAATCAGTTCTTCCCCCTTCAGTACGCCACCGAGCAGCAGGCCGATGATGACCAGCACGATGGCAATCTCGATCAAAGTAAATCCTCTGGCTGGCGTTCGCATGATGACGATCTCCTTACGCTGATTTTCGCTGTTCCGAGCCGTGATGCGGTCGCTACTGGCTCGACCTGATCTAATGCGAGGCGCGTGCCATTTGCGCTGGACTCTCACGAATCAAAGCTCTAGCGCAAAAAGTCGATCAGAGGCAGTCCGTTGGCATGTCGAGCTGTCGACAGCGCTGTCGAATCTTGAACTCGCACACATGCGGTCGAAACTTCGGTTACGCTATCGGCTCGCTGTCGCCTGCTGCCGCCAATGCCCGTTGCCACTCTAGAGAACGTCTCGCTCGCTTACGGCCACGTCCCGTTGCTCGATCGCGTACAGCTCGTGATCGAGCCCGGCGACAAGATTGCGCTGATCGGCCGCAATGGGACCGGGAAGACCAGCCTGCTGACAGTTTTGGCCGGTACCGCCGCGGCCGACGACGGCGTCGTATGGCGGCAGCCGGGTCTGCGTCTCGCGTACCTCGAGCAGGAGCCGGAGCTCGAGGCAGGAGAGACGGTATTCGATGCGGCCGCAGCCGGGCTCGGTGCGGTCCGCGAGCTCCTGATCGAGTATGAGCATGCGGCGCATGCGCTTCACGAGGGCGGGACCGAAGCGGCGGCGG
This sequence comes from Gammaproteobacteria bacterium, assembly GCA_041499435.1. Lineage (GTDB taxonomy): Bacteria > Pseudomonadota > Gammaproteobacteria > Burkholderiales > SHXO01 > SHXO01. Next base: position 6,979 of record JBGQKF010000104.1, on the reverse strand, counting down.
CATTCGAGAAGCTGAGCTCGCAGCTCGACGCGGCCGGTGGCTGGACCTTTAAGTCTCGCATCGATACGATCGTAAGCCGGCTCAACCTGCAGGCGGACGCGAAGGTCGAAACCCTGTCGGGCGGGCAGCGCAAGCGGCTGGCGCTCGCGCGCGCGTTGGTGAGCGATCCGGAGCTGCTGCTGCTCGACGAGCCGACCAACCATCTCGATGTCGAGTCGATCGAGTGGCTAGAAGGGCTGTTGCGCGATTTTGCCGGCGCGTTGCTGCTGGTCACGCACGATCGCGTTTTCCTCGACCGGGTCGTGAGCCGCATCGTCGAGCTCGACCGCGGGCTGCTGTCGAATTATCCCGGCAACTACTCCGCGTTTCGCGAAGCCAAGCTGAAGCAGCTCGCGGTCGAAGCGCAGCAGCAGGAAAAATTCGATCGCGTGCTGGCGCAGGAAGAAGCCTGGATCCGTCGCGGCGTCGAGGCGCGTCGCACGCGCGATGCCGGTCGCGTGAGCCGGCTCGAGGCGCTGCGCAAAGAGCGCGCCGCGCGGCGTGAGCGGGTCGGCCGCGTTGATTTCACGCTGGAAGAGGGAGTTCGCTCCGGCCGGCTGGTGGCCGAGCTCACCCAAGTCACCAAGGCATTCGGCAACACCGTAGTGGTGCGTGATTTCTCGACGCGTATTCTGCGCGGCGACAAGGTGGGATTCATCGGTCCCAACGGCGCCGGCAAGACCACACTGCTGCGCCTGATCCTGGGCGAGCTGCCGCCCGACAGCGGCTCGGTGCGCCTGGGAAGCAAGCTTGCCGTTGCGTACTATGACCAGTTTCGCAACCGGCTCGATGAAGAGCTCTCCGTATTCGATACCGTTGCGGAAGGTTCCGACTTCGTCGAGGTGGGCGGCATGCGCAGGCACGTGATCAGCTATCTCGGAGATTTCCTGTTCGCACCTGAGCGGGTACGCTCTCCGGTGAAGTCGCTAAGTGGCGGGGAGCGCAATCGGCTGCTGCTCGCGCGGCTGTTCGCCAAGCCGGCCAACCTGCTGGTGCTGGACGAGCCCACCAACGATCTGGATCTGGAAACGCTGGAGCTCCTCGAAAACCTGCTGCAGGACTTCGACGGCACGGTGCTCCTGGTGAGTCACGACCGCGCGTTTCTGGACAACGTGGTCACACAGGTGATCGCGTACGATGGCGCCGGCCAATGGATCGAGAATCCCGGCGGCTATTACGAGTGGTCGCGCTTCGTGAGCCAGCGCCAGTTGCCGGCGAGCGCGCCAGAGCCGGCGGTGGAACGCACGCGGTCCAGGCGAACTGCGCGCGAAGAGCGTATGAGCAACAAGGACGCGCAGGAGCTGGCCACCTTGCCGGAGCGCGTCGAGGCTCTGGAGCAGGAGCAGGCCGAGCTTGGGCGCAGGCTCGCCGATGGCGAGTTCTATCGCAGCGACCCCGACCAGGTGAAAGCCGTGAGCCTGCGCTATCGTGAGATCGAAGACGAGCTTACGCATTTGCTGCTGCGCTGGGAAGAGCTGGAGGCGCGCAAGCGGGCGACCGCAGGAACCTCGTGAGATCGGGTGCAGAGCGGCAGCCCGCCACAGGGCCGGCATACAATCGAAACTAACTGGAGGAGACTTTGAGCACGAACGCTTATGCAACTTATCCAAGTCTGCGCGACCGCGTGGTGTTCGTGACCGGCGGGGGATCGGGCATCGGCGCCTCGATCGTCGAGCATTTCGTGGAGCAGGGCTCGCGGGTGGCGTTCGTGGACATCGACCGTGCGTCGTCCGAAGCGCTGTGCCAGCGGCTCAACGGCAGCGCAAGTCATCAGCCGCTCTACATGTATTGTGACGTGCGCGACATCGACGCGCTGCGGGCGGCCATTGCACGCATCAAGGACTCGCTCGGCGATGTGTCCGTGCTGGTGAACAACGCCGCGCGCGACGACCGGCATAAGATGGAGGAAGTGACCGTCGAGTATTGGGATGAGCGGCTCGCGGTCAATCTGCGACACCAGTTCTTCGCGGCGCAGGCTTGCGCCGAGCACATGAAGCGCCTGGGCGGCGGCTCGATCGTCAACTTCGGCTCGATCAGCTGGATGACACGCACCGGCGGCATGCCGGCGTACACCACGAGCAAGGCGGCGATCCAGGGTCTCACGCGCGGCCTGGCGAGAGATCTGGGGCCGTTCAACATCCGCGTCAACACCGTGGTGCCAGGCTGGGTGATGACCGAACGGCAGCGCACGCTCTGGCTCAATGCCGAGGGCGAGCGGCAGCTCGATGAGCAGCAGTGTCTTCCCGGTCGGCTGCACGGGCCCGACCTTGCGCGCATGGTGCTGTTTCTCGGAGCGGACGACAGTCGCATGTGCACGGCGCAGAATTTCATCGTGGATGCGGGCTGGGCGTAGCCAGAAGTCAGAAATCAGAAGTCAGGTGACAGATGGTCCGCACCCTTCACGCCTTCACTCCTTCACGCATCCACTGCCTTCATGAAAATCACCGCGATCAAAACACTCATCTGCAACGCGCACATGCGCAACTGGGTCTTCGTGCGCGTGGAGACCGACCAGCCGGGCCTGTACGGCTGGGGCGAGGCCACGCTCGAGTGGAAAACGCGGGCGGTGGTCGGTGCCGTCCAGGATCTCGAGCCTCTGCTCATTGGACACGATCCGCGCGACATCGAGCAGGCGGTGCGCATTCTCACCAAGCATTCGTTCTGGCGCTTAGGCGTGATCGGCAACACCGCAATCAGCGGCATCGAAATGGCGCTGTGGGACTTGTGGGGCAAGGAGCTCGACGTTCCGGTATGGCGGCTGCTCGGCGGCAAGACCCGTGAGCGCGTGAAGATCTACACGCACCTGGGCTTTGGCGACATGACGATGGTGTACGAGAGCATGGACCGCAACGCCGTGGCTGAGCGCGCTCTGCAGGTGGTAAGCCGCGGGTACCGGGCGCTCAAGGTCGTATTCATCCCTTACACCCACTACACGGCATCACTGAGGCAGCTCGATCATGTGTCGAACATGATGGGAGCGCTGCGCGAGGCGGTTGGCGATGACGTCGAGATCATGATCGATTTCCACGGGCGGTGTGCCTCCACCAGCGTCGCCTTGCAATACATCGCGGCGCTCGCTCCGCATCGTCCGCTGTTCGTAGAGGAGCCGATTCAACCGGGCGATGCGCCGGGCATGAAGCTGATCCAGGACAAGGCTGCGGTGCCGATCGCGACCGGCGAGCGGCTGGTGGACCGCAAGGAGTTCGAGGACCTGTTCCGGTTGCGCGCGATCAACATCGCGCAGCCGGATCTATGTCACGTGGGTGGCTTCGCGGAGGCGCGCAAGATCGCGGCGATGGCGGATACGGCGGGCGTCGGTATCGCACCTCACAATCCGCTGGGCCCGCTGGCTGGCGTGGCTGCGTTGCACTTCGACATCGCGACGCCCAACTTCGTCATTCAGGAGGAGATGTCGGGCGCTGTTCCCTGGTATCACGAAGTCGTGGACAGCCCGATCAAGGTCGAGGACGGACATTGGCTGGTACCCGACCGGCCCGGTCTGGGCGTGGAGATCGACGAGAAGGTTGCGGCCAGGCACCCGTTCCAGCAGGAGGTGCTGGCTGCGGGTCAGGCGCGTCTGGCGGACGGTACCGTGGTCGATTGGTAGGTCCGGGGGAAGGCGATAATCCCTCCGGCTGCCGGCGCACCATTCTTGCTTAGCTTACCCATGTGGCGGGTTGAGGCCGCGGCCTCATAAGGAGCTAGGCCTTGATTAGCTTGCTCTTTGCCCCCAGATTTGGGGTATGATCCGCCCCTTACGCTTTTTAACTGTTTGATCTCATCGACTTTTCCGCCCCTTGGTAGACGCACACGTGGCCCTCGGCCAGTTCCCCGTGTCCCGACTTGCGGGAACGGTTCCGGAGTATCTCTAAGATGAATTTTGAAGACCTCGGCCTGAGCGCCGAGTTGCTCCGCGCAGTTGCGGACGAGGGCTATACCGAGCCCACCCCAGTTCAAATACAGGCGATTCCGCCGATCCTCGCCGGCCAGGACGTCATGGCCGGTGCCCAAACCGGTACCGGGAAGACAGCAGCGTTCACGCTGCCCATGTTGCAGAGGTTCAAGCAACACGCCAATACCAGCGTTTCTCCCGCGCGTCATCCGATCCGCGCACTCATCATCGCACCGACGCGCGAGCTTGCCGCTCAGGTATTCGAGAGCGTGCGCACCTACGGCAAGCACATCCCGCTGCGCGCCGCGTGCGTCTACGGGGGGATCAACATCGATCCGCAGATCGCCGAGCTGAGAGCCGGTGTGGAGATTCTCGTGGCGACCCCGGGACGGCTTCTGGACCACGTGCACCAGCGTACCGTCAATCTCGGACAGGTCGAGATCCTGGTCCTGGACGAAGCGGACCGGATGCTGGACATGGGTTTCATGCCGGACATCAAGCGCATCATCGCGCTGCTCCCGGCCAATCGGCAGAACCTCATGTTCTCCGCTACTTTCCCCGACGACATCAAGCGCCTTGCCGATCAGATTCTGAAATCGCCAGTGCGCATCCAGGTCGCGAAGAAGAATACCGTCACCGAGATGGTGAGTCATTCCGCGTTCAAGGTCGACACCCGGCACAAGCGTGAAGTGCTCGAGCGCCTGATGCGCGAGCGCGACCTGCGGCAAGTGCTGTGCTTCACCAGCACTAAGATATCGGCCAACCGCCTCGCACGAGAGCTCACGCGCGATGGCTTCGCGTGTGCAGCCCTGCACAGCGACAAAACGCAGCAGGAGCGCATGCAGGCTCTGAGCGATTTCAAGGATGGCAAAGTGCAGGTGCTGGTCGCGACCGACATCGCTGCGCGTGGCTTGGACATCGAGGAGCTGCCGCTGGTGATCAACTACGAGCTGCCGCCCAATCCCGAAGACTACATCCATCGGCTCGGCCGCACCGGCCGTGCCGGACTCCCCGGCGAGGCGATCTCGCTGGTCGCGCGCGACGAGCTGGAAGCGCTCGCCAGCATCGAGAAGTTGCTGAAGGCCGCCATTCCGGTGCACGAAGCAGAGCTGCACCCCGGCCGAGCGTCCGAATCGCGGCGCAGCCATACGCGTCCCGCCCAGCCGATGGTTGCGCCGCGCGCACCGGAACTCGAGCGTGCCGAGCAGGCGATGGCCGCACCGCGCTCACCGGATCGTCCGCGGGAGCAGGCGCAGATGGCTAGCGCGTTGACGAGCAAGCCGGGTGCAGCGCAAGCGGAACAAGCGGCTCGCAGCAGGCGGCAGATCCCCGCCTTGTTCCTGCCGCCGGTGGTCGAAAAGCAGGATAACTGACACGACGCGGCGGCGGCATGATTTCGCGTGAGCCTACCGCCGCTGCTGCTCGCTTCCGGGATCTCATCGACCGGTCCGACGATGAGATCGACCTCGCCGAGGCCGCGCTGCTCATCGCGAAAGGGGTCAACGCCGATCTCGATGTAGCACACTATCTCTCACGGATCGAAGCGCTGGCGGGCGAGCTCGCACGGCGTTTCACCGATTCCACCAGCCAGCCCGACCGCATCCTCGCGCTCAACCAATTTCTGTTCGAGGAGCAGGGCTTCGCCCCGAGCATCGAGAACTACTACGATCCGCGCAACAGCTTCCTGAACGAGGTGCTGGAGCGGCGCGTCGGCATTCCGATCAGCTTGTCGATCCTGTACCTCGAAGTCGGTCGCCGCGTTGGGCTGCCGCTGAGCGGGGTCTCCTTTCCTGGCCACTTCCTGGTGAAGTGCAAAGTGAACGATGGCCTGATCGTGCTCGATCCTTACTGCCGCGGCGTGTCGCTCAGCCTTCATGATCTGCAGCAGCGGTTGCGTGAAGTGAGAGGCGGCGAGGTGTCGCGTGCGATTGTCGCCGGCATGCTGGTGGCCGCCAACAAGAAGGAAATTCTGGCGCGCATGCTGCGCAATCTGAAGGCCATCTACCTCGAGCGTGAGGACGACAATACCGCCTTGTCAGTCATGGAGTGGATCATCACACTCACGCCCGCGGACGCATTGGAAGTACGTGACCGCGGCCTGTTGTACGCCAAGCTCGAATGCGCGCGCGCCGCACTGGACGATCTGCAGCGCTATCTCGAGCTCGCTCCCGATGCCGAGGACGTACAGGAGATGCGTTCGCGCGTTATAGAGCTGCAGCAAGCCGCCGCGCGGCTCAACTGAGCGCTTGTTCTTCGCCGGCTACCGCATACCGCGTGACCGGCATACCAGTCATACTTTGCGGCGTTTTCCAGCAGGACCCGCCGCATCCGCGCTCACGGTGAGCGCGTCGGGCCAGCTGTCCTCCTGAAACGCACTGCACAGGTATTCGATCAGCACGCTCACCTTGGTCGGCACGAGCTTCGGCGATGGATACACCGCGTGGATCTCCTGGCTCGGCAGAGCGAACTCCTCCAGCACGGTCTGCACATGGCGCGTCGCAAGCGAAGAGGCGGCGACGTACATGGGGAGTGCCGCGATCCCCATGCCATCGCGCACTGCGGCCAGAATCGACGATAGATTGTTGCTGCGGAACGTGCCGTGCACCGACACGGAGATACGTCCGACTTTCGGATCGGAGAAGTTCAGATGATCATCGCCCTGCACGGTGCTATACACCAGCACGTTGTGACGGGCCAGATCCTCTGGCGTACGCGGTCGGCCGCGACGCTTCAGATATTCCGGTGAGGCCACCGCGACCCAGGGATTGAGGCCGAGATAGCGCGCGCCCAGGCTGGAATCCGCGAGCTTGCCCATGCGCACCGCCACGTCGATGCCCTGCGCGACCAGATCGACGTAGGTGTCCTCGAAGCTCAGGTCCACCTCGAGTGCCGGGTAGCTGCGCATGAACTTCAAGATCAACGGCGTGATCACGCGGCGTCCGAATCCCACCGATGTGCCGATGCGAATGCGCCCGCGCACCGGCGCCTGACGGCCGGGCGCGAGATTCTCGGTCTCCTCGAAGGTCTCCAACAGCGCCTTGCTCTTCT
>JBGQKF010000103.1:0-10890 GCA_041499435.1 Gammaproteobacteria bacterium | reverse complement strand
GGTCATATCCTTGCCGATGATGCGCGGGCACGCGCTGAACGCATAGAGCAGGTCCTTGAGCTGCGCCTCGATCAGCGGCTACTTCTCTTCGACGACGATGATCACTTCCAGCCCGTGCGCGAAGGCGAGCATGCCTGCGCGCTCCAGCGGCCACGACACGCCGACTTTGCACACCCGCACACCGATCGCTTCCAGCTCCGCTGCACCGAGCCCTAAGTCTTCGAGCGCCTTGCGCACGTCGTAGTACGCCTTGCCTGTAGCGATGATGCCGATGCGTGCGCGGGGGCTATCGATCACGATGGGATTGAGATCGTTCGCGCGTACATACGCGAGCACGGCGGGCAGCTTGTAATCGACCATGCGTGCTTCCTGCTCGAAGCGCACATCGGGATGGCGGATGCTCACGCCGCCGGGGGGCGACGCGAAATCTTCAGGGAGCTGGACAGCGACTCGCAAGGGATCGAGATCGACGAGCGCGGATGCCTCGACGGTGTCGGCCACGGTCTTGAAGCCGACCCAGCACCCGGAGAAACGTGACATCGCCCAGCCGTGAATCCCCAGGTCCAGAATATCCTGCGCGCTGGCCGGATGCAGCACGGGCATCGCGCAGGCGCTGAACAGCTGCTCGCTCTGATGCGGAATCGTGGAGGAATACGCGCCGTGGTCGTCACCGGCGACCACCAGCACGCCGCCATTGCGCGCGCTGCCCGAGTAGTTGCCGTGCTTGAACACATCGGCGCACCGATCCACGCCGGGACCCTTGCCGTACCACATGCCGAACACGCCCTCGTGCCGGGCGCCGTCGAACAGGCCGAGCTGCTGGGTGCCCATCACCGCGGTCGCGCCCAGCTCCTCGTTGACGCCGGGCTGAAAGCGGATGCTGAGCGACTCCAGGTGCTTGCGCGCCTTCCACAGCTCTTTGTCGAGCGGACCGAGCGGTGAGCCGCGGTACCCGGACACGAAGCCGGCTGTATTGCGCCCGGCAGCGCGATCGCGCAACCGTTGATTGATGAGGAGTCGGATCAGAGCCTGGATACCGGTCATGAATGCATGACCGCCAGGTGCGGTGAACTTGTCTTCCAGTGTCGCGGCAGCAAGCCGCAGATGCCGTTCGGCAGGCGTCTCGTGAACCATGCTTCGTTCCCCTGAATCGTGTTGAGGGGTCGGCCGCAGCGCATTGCGTACCCTTTTGGGGTAGCAGATTGCACGTTGGACCGTTGTTACTGCGGGCTGGGTTAAGCCCGCAACTCTTTGGCTCTGAATCGTTCAGAGCACGGTACAGGCTCCGTGAGAGGGCCTGATTGGCCCACCCGAAGCAGGTTTCGTGCTTGAGCTGGTTGGACCGCTGCGCATCGGTTCCGTTCTCGATCGGCGACTGCCTCATGCTGCGCCGCATCGGAACCCTGATGCGACTGTCCCGTGATGTCCAACAGGCGCGTGACGCGAAGCGACTACACGCGAATTCGTGCGCGCAAGGTTAGAATAGGCAACGGCCAACTCTTACTCTCTTAAGCGCAAGCGTGAAGTGATACCGTGCAACGATATGCCGGCGCGCTTTGCTCATGCACCTCCGCAGCCATGTCCCTTGCTCCGACCAACGAACGCGACCTCGTCGATGCGCTGGGCACAGTGCATGAAGTAGCCGGCGCTACCGCGCGCATCGTGTCGCTCGTCCCGAGCATCACCGAGCTGCTGTTCGATCTCGGGCTGGCGACGCAGATCGTGGGGCGCACCGGCTTCTGCATTCATCCGGGCGATCTGGTCAAGCGGGTTGCGAAGGTAGGCGGCACCAAGAGCATCGACATTGCGCGTATCAAGCGTCTCGCGCCCACGCATGTGATCGTCAACATCGACGAGAATCCGCGAGCGGCAGTCGCCGAGCTGGCCCGCTTCATTCCACATGTCATCGTGACCCACCCGCTCGCGCCGGCGGACAACTCGCGCCTGTATCGGCTGCTGGGGAAGATCTTCTCGCGCGAGGAGACCGCGCAGGCCTTGATCGAGCGCTTCGAGCGCGCCTATCAGGACACCGTGTCCGCAGCCACCGTGTGGCCGCGGCAGAAGGTGCTGTATCTCATCTGGAAGGCGCCATGGATGACGGTGTCGCGCGACACCTATATCTCGCGCATGCTGGCCGCTGTCGGCTGGGATACGCATGTGGCCCGCAGCGAAGCGCGCTACCCCTGCGTGGACCTGACTCCATCCCTGCTGGGCGCGCTCGATGCCGTGCTGTTGTCTACTGAGCCTTACACGTTCCGAGAGCGTCATTGCGTCGAGATCATCGACCAGCTGCCTCGCGGCAGCCGTACGCGCGTCGCGTTGATCGACGGATCCATGACGTCGTGGTATGGCAGCCGTGCGATCGCGGGCTTGCAGTATCTGCGGGACTTTCACGCCGCGCTCGGGTAGGCCGCAGTAACTGCATAAGCCCGCTGACCTCTATGAAAGTGTTCCGATTCACCATCACACAGCGTCTCTGGCTCGGGCTGGGGCTCCTGCTCGCGCTGTTCGCCGCCGCCGATCTGGTGTCGCTGCGAGCGACACACGTGCTCGACGATACGCTGTCCCATCTGGTGAGCGACAGCGACGCACGCACCGGTGCTGCGTACGAGATGAACCTCCAGCTCGACGCGCTGGCGCGCACAGTCGAGAGCTACGTGCAAAGTCCCGATCCCGGGGAGCGCGAGCGCATCAAGGCGGCCCAGGCCAAGTTCGAACCCGGTCTGACGCGCTACAAGTCGCTCGCATCCGAAGCGCAGAACCGGACGATTGCGCAGCTCGCAGACGCCTATACGCGCTACCGCAGGCAGGTGGAGCAGGTGATCCGGCTCACCGAAGCGCAGACCGGCCGCCTGAGCACATTTGAGGCGTATCGACGCGATGCCACACGTTTGCTGCAGGAGATTCCGCAAGCGGGCTGGGTGGCGCGAGGCGCTCCGCCCGCAAAAAAGCGCGATGCCTCCCAGGCGGTGACCGGTGCTATACAGGGGGCGACCAGCGCTGACGATCTCCGTGCTGAGGATGCGGAGCAGCGCCTGGCCGTCGCGACCCGCGCCTTTGCTCAAGCGCTCGCGCAATACCAGCGCAGCGCCGATACACCCCGTGAGCGTGAGTGGGCGCAGGCGGCGGAGCGCTGGTACGCGGGCGTCAATGAGCAGGCCACCGCTGTTCTCGCCTCGCAAGCGGCGCTCGACCGCAGCATGGCACGGCTGCAAACCTTGCGCCACAAATTGGACGACGTGCTCGACAACGGCGTGCATCCCGCAGCGAAGGCCGAGCTCAAGGCGGCGATGGACAAAGCATCGGGAACCGTGCACCAGGCCAACGTTTTCGTCACGCGCGGATTGCTGATCGCTCTGGTGCTCGGTGTGTTGGCGGCGCTCGCGATCGGTCGCGCGGTGAAATCACCGCTGCGTGCGCTGGTCGCGTCCAGCAAGCGCCTGGCTGAAGGCGAGTTCTCGCACCGGGTCGCGGCGAGCGGCGATGACGAGCTCGGCAAGCTCACCTCAGCCTTCAACGAGATGGCGGCCGCGCTGCAGGTGACCACCGTCTCGCGTACGTACATGGAGAGTGTGGTCAATTCCATGGGCGAAGCGCTGCTGGTGGTTTCCGATGATGTGATCAAAACAGCGAATGCGGCGGCGGCGCGGTTGCTCGGCTATCAGCCTGGTGAGCTCACCGGCAAGCCGCTCCTGTCCATCCTGCCCGAGGCAGGCGTCAAGTGGAGCAAGCTGCCGCCACGCTTTACCGTGGATCTGAGCGCGCAGGATGGCACACTCATCCCCGTGTCGGTGTCGGCGGTGCCGATGCCCGCGCGCGCCGAGTTCGGTGCGGCGATGGTCTGTATCGCGCGCGATCTGCGCGAACGCATCGCAGCCGACCATCATCAGCGCCGCGCGGCAGTGGTCTTCGAGAATACCAAGGAAGGCATTGTCCTCACCGCGGCCGACCGCACGGTGGTGATGGTCAATCCGGCGTTTACCGAGATCACCGGCTTTGAGCTCGACGATGTCGTGGGCAAGTCGAGCGATCTGGTGTGGGCGAATCGAACCGACAGCGTTGCCAGCGAGACGATATGGACGGCGGTCGAAAAACAGCAGCAATGGCAGGGCGAGATCTGGTTGCGACGCAAGGACGGCGAGCTGCGGCCGGTGTGGAAAAACATCAGCGTGGTGCAAAACGCCGCCGGCCGCGTGGTCAACTACGTCTCCGTGTTCAGCGACATCATCGCGATCAAGAACGCCGAAGAGCGGCTCAACTATCTCGCGTATCACGATCCACTCACCGATCTGCCCAACCGGCTGCTGCTTGCCGATCGCGTGCGCACCGCGTTGAGCCGTGCAGAGCGCACCGGCACTTCGGTCGGCTTGCTCTATCTCGATCTGGATAACTTCAAGCACGTAAACGACACGCTCGGCCACGAGCAGGGCGATCGGCTGCTGCATGTGATGGCCGCGCGGTTTCGCGGCCTCGTGCGCGGTGAAGACAGCGTGGCGCGCCTGGGCGGCGACGAGTTCGTCATCATCCTGGAGGATGTGGGCGACCCGGCTCAGCCTGCGCGGCTGGCTGAGAAACTGCTGGCGGCCGTGTCGGAGCCGGTGGAGCTCGGCGGCTTCGAGCTGCGCATGCGCGCGAGCATTGGCATCAGCCTGGGCCCGGCGCACGGAGTGAGCTCCGAGGAGCTGCTCAAGGCGGCCGATGCAGCGATGTACCGTGCCAAACACGTAGGCCGCGGTCGCTACGAATTCTTTTCCGCCGAGCTCACGCGTCAGGCGCTGGAGCGCCTCACGCTGGAAAACGCCATGCGCGATCCGCGCTTCCATGAACAGCTCGTGCTGCTCTACCAGCCGCAGGTCGCCATGGCGAGCGCTCGCCTGGTCGGTGCCGAGGCGCTGCTGCGCTGGCAACATCCCACGCGCGGGTTGCTCGATCCAAGCGCGTTCATTCCGATGGCGCAGGAGGCGGGGCTGATCCCGTCGATCGGCGAATGGGTATTGCGTACCGCATGCCGTCAGGCAAAGGACTGGCTCGATCTGGGCTTCGCACCACTGCGCATCGCGGTGAATGTCTCTGCCGACCAGCTCAACGCGGCGAACATGGTCGATACCGTACGGTCAGCTCTCGCAGAGAGCGGAATCGAACCCGCGCTGCTGGAGCTAGAGGTGACCGAAGTTGCGGTGCAGACGGGCGAGGGCACGCTCGACATTTTGAGCCGGCTCAAAGCGCTGGGTGTGCGCCTGGCCCTGGACGACTTCGGCACCGGCTATTCGGCGCTGAGCTCGCTCAAGCTGCTGCCGTTCGATCGCCTGAAGATCGATCGCTCGTTCGTGCAGGACTTGCAGCACGACACCAATGCACGTGCGCTGGCGCGCGCGATCATCGCCATGGGCCGCAGCCTGAATCTGGACATCATCGCAGAAGGCATCGAGACCGAAGAGCAGCTCACGTTCCTGCGCGAAGAGGGTTGCGACGAGATTCAGGGCTACTTGATCGGCGCGCCGATGAGTGCGGACGAGATGGCGATGGACCTGCGGGCGCAGGCCAGCGACGTCCTATGGCGCATGCGTGCGCTAGGCCCGCTCACTGGAAAAGTTTTGAGCCGGTCGCGCCAGGCCCGCTGACGCGCCTTAAGCGAAAACTAACAGCGGAGCTCCGAACTACCGACTGCGCTTGCGCGGCTGCCGTGTCGCAGGCGCGGGCTTGCTCTCGCGTTCTGGCCTGATTGGCGCTGCATTGCTCGCCTGCTCTAGCACCGGGCTGGTAGGCGCCTTGGGTTCAGGCACGAGATCCTAACTCTGATCCAGGCGCAGCTTGGCGTACGATCCGGGCGCATCTTCGATCACCGTCAACTTGCCATCGCCAGGCGTGCGTGCCGGCACCTTATCACCGCCGAACTGACTCACCCATTCGTTCCACGCCGGCCACCATGAGCCGGGATTGCGCTGCGCCTTCGTGAGCCATTCATCGGCATTCTCGGCGAGCTTGTCGGATACCCAGTAGTGATACTTGTTGCCGGCCGGCGGATTGACGATGCCGGCGATGTGTCCCGAGCCGCCCAGTATGAATTTCACCGGTCCACCCAGAAGCCGCGCGCCCATGTACGTCGATTTCCACGGGGCGATGTGGTCGTCGACAGTGGATACGAAACAGCTTGGCGTCTTCACCTTGCGTACATCGATCGGCTCGCCGCCCAGCGTGATTCCGCCCGGCTGCACGAGCAGATTCTTGATGTACATATTGCGCAGATAGAACGTATGCATCTTCGCCGGCATGCGCGTGGCATCCGAGTTCCAGTACAGCAGATCGAACGGGAATGGATCCTTGCCGAGCAGATAGTTGTTCACCACGAAGGACCAGATCAAGTCGTTCGCGCGCAGCAGATTGAAGGTGCCCGCCATCTCGGAGCCTTCGAGATAACCGCCGCGCTCCGCCATCTTCTTCTCGAGGTGGGACAGAGTGGTCTCATCGACGAATACACCGAGCTCGCCCGGCTCGGTAAAGTCGATCATCGCAGTGAAGAAGGTGGCGGCGCGTACGCGCTCCTCGCCTTTGGCCGCCAGCCAGGCGAGTGTGCAGGCGAGCAGGGTTCCGCCCAGGCAGTAGCCGATCACGTTGGCCGCACGCTCGCCGGTTGCCTGCTCGATCGCGTCCAGGGCGGCGAGCGGTCCCTCGCGCATGTAATCCTCGAAGGTTTTGGCGGCGAAGCGCTGGTCCGGATTCACCCAGGAAATCACGAACACCGTGTGCCCCTGTGCGACCGCCCAGCGGATGAAGGAATTTTTCTCGCGCAGATCGAGGATGTAGTACTTGTTGATCCAGGGCGGGATGATGAGCAGTGGTGTCCGCCATACCTGCTCCGTGCTCGGCGTGTATTGGATCAGCTGCATCAGGTCGTTCTGATACACGACCTTCCCCGGTGCCGTGGCCACGTTCTCGCCGAGCTTGAACGCCTTGTAGTCGGTCATGCTGATGGCAAGCTGCCCGCCGCCGCGCTCGAGGTCGCCAAGCAGATTCTGCAGCCCGTCCACCAGGTTCTTGCCGCCGCTTTGCATGGTTGCGGCCAGCACTTCGTGGTTGGTGAACGCGAAATTGGTCGGCGCCAGCGCGTCGACGAACTGGCGCGTGAAGAAGCGCACCTTGCGCTCGGTCTGCGGATCGAGGCCCTGAACGTCTCCGACCAGCTTCTGTACGCCCTGCGCGGCGATCAGGTACGACTGCTTGATGTAGTCGAACACGAAGTTGTTCTGCCACGCCTCGTTCCTGAAGCGGTTATCCGAGGAGGCGGGCTCGATCACGGGGGCCGCGTCCTCACCCAGCATGCGCTGCATACCGTGCTGCCAGAGCTTCCAATATTCCTGCCACATCTGCATCTGTGCTTCGGCGAGCTTCCACGGGTTGCTCAACAGATTCACCGTCAGATCCGTGAAGGCGCGTGCGAGCCCCAGATCGTCGGTCACCGGTGCGATCTTGCCTTCGCGCTGCCGCTCGAGAAATTCATTGACCAGGCTCTGGCTGCGCTCGGCGATCTCGGACAGCGATTTAGCGATCTCGGCCGGATCGGGGGCCGCTGGGGTCTGCTTGTCTGGCATGATGTTTAGACGCTCTGGAATTGCAGCACGTTCTGAGTATCGAGTGTGCGCTCGACCTTGTTCTGGTACAGCAGATGATTCAGATGCGCGATCGCCTCGCCCATGGCGAACGACACCTGATGCGTGTCGAGCTGACGCCGAAACAACACCGGGATTATCTCGGCAGCAGTGACCGGCTGTGCGCATGCGGTGAGCACCTCGTCGAGGCGCAGCCGGTGATGCTCTTGCAATGCAGCCGCACGGATTTGCAAGCCGTAGAACGGCAGCCCGTGCGACGGCAGGATCAGGGTCCGCTCCGGCAATTGAGCGTGCCGCGCCACCGAGTGCAGGAACAAGCTCAGCGGATCGCCATCCGGCTCGGTGGGCCACACTGAGACGTTGGTGCTGATCTTGGGGAGGATCATGTCGCCCGAGATCAGCGTTCCGATCTCGGCGCAGTAAAGTGCGGCATGCTCGGGGGCGTGCCCGTAACCGCTGATGACTTCCCAGCGGCGCCCGTCGATTGCGATCTCCTCGCCGTCCAGTATGCGGCGGAAGCTGGCAGGCGGCTCGCTCACCGCGCGCGCATACGAGTGTTTGTGCTGCCGCAGCGCTTCCTGCCGCTCTTCATCGAGACCATGGTGGGCGAACAGGGCGACGGCGGCTTCGCGCGCGGTGAGCGGCAGTGCTGCACAGTGAAGCTGCGCAGCTAGAAATTCCCCTTCGGTCATCCACAGGGGGACTTTGAAGCGCTGCGTGAGCCAGCCCGCCAGCCCGAAGTGATCCGGATGGAAATGTGTGACGATTACGCGCTGCACGCGGCGGTCGGCGAAGACCGTGTCGATCAGATTGCCCCATAGCTCTCGGGTTATCTGGGAGTTGAGCCCGGTGTCGACCAGAGTCCATCCCGGCCCGTCGCGCAACACCCACAAGTTGATGTGATCGAGCGCGAACGGCAGCGGCATGCGCAGCCAGAAGACGCCGGGCGCAACCGTTCGCCAGGTGCCTGGCGCGGGCGGCTGGGCGAACGGAAATTCCAACACATCGCTGGCGACGGGAGGGGCGATTGCTGCAGGCCGAGGATCGTTCATCGGGGATATCGAGCGGCGAGAGCTCAAATCACGGAGAGGAACCGTGGGTGCCCGCCATGCATGAGATGTTAACCGATTCACCGCACGCGCGTCGGCGCCTCCTCGCTCGCCGCGGAAGCACGTAGCGGTATACTTGATCAGAGCTTCCTTAGGTGAGAGCATCGCCATCGAGTCAGGAGTACCCACATGAATCCTTCCGATGCATTTTCGCTCCCGCATCTTCCCGGTCTCAACTTCGGCCTGGGGGAGACGATCGACATGCTGCGCGAGTCGGTGCGCAGCTTCGCGGCGGCGGAGATCGCCCCGCGCGCGACGCAGATCGATGCGGATAATGCCTTCCCGATGGATCTGTGGCGCAAACTCGGCCACATGGGCTTGTTGGGTATCACCGTCGAGGAGACTTACGGCGGCACCGATATGGGCTATCTAGCCCATGTGGTGGCCATGGAAGAAATCTCGCGCGCGAGCGGCGCAGTGGGCTTGTCGTACGGAGCGCACTCGAACCTGGCGGTGAATCAGATCAGGCGCAATGGCAGCGAGGCGCACAAGCGCAAGTATCTGCCCAAGCTCATTTCGGGCGAGCATGTCGGCGCCCTCGCGATGAGCGAGCCGAACTCCGGCTCCGACGTAGTGAGCATGCGTCTGCGCGCCGATCGCAAAGGCGACCGTTACGTTTTGAACGGCAACAAGATGTGGATCACCAACGGCCCGGATGCCGATGTGCTGGTGGTGTATGCGAAGACCGACGTAAATGCCGGGCCGCGCGGAATCACGGCATTCATCATCGAGTGCGGATTCCGCGGCTTCAGCACCGCGCAGAAGCTGGACAAGCTCGGCATGCGCGGCTCCAACACCTGTGAGCTGGTGTTCCAGGATTGCGAGGTGCCGCTGGAGAACATCGTAGGTGAGCTCAACAAAGGCGTGAATGTGCTGATGAGCGGGCTCGACTACGAGCGCGCGGTGCTGGCTGGCGGACCGCTCGGTCTCATGCAGGCGGCAATGGATGCGGTGGTGCCCTATGTGCACGACCGTAAGCAGTTCGGCCAGTCCATCGGCGAGTTCCAGCTCATGCAGGGCAAGCTCGCCGACATGTACGTGACCATGAATGCGTGCAAAGCCTATGTGTATACCGTGGCACGCGCCTGCGATCGCGGTGAAGTCACGCGCAAGGATGCCGCCGGCGCGATTCTGTATGCCGCGGAGAAAGCCACCTGGATGGCGGGAGAGGCGATCCAGGCCCTCGGTGGCAACGGCTACAGCAACGAATTCCCGACCGGGCGCATCTGGCGCGACGCCAAGCTGTACGAGATCGGAGCCGGCACCTCCGAGATACGCCGGTGGCTGATCGGCCGCGAGCTGTTCGACGAGACCAGATGAGCGCTCGGAGAGTTGCGCCAACTCTTACTAACTAAGCAGCGTAGACAACCCGGCAGCTATCGACGTCGAAGGAACCTCACCGAGGCAGCCAAGTAAACGCTGGGGACGCATGGCAGACTCGCGAATGTCGCCGGGCTTCGCGGGCTCGAACTGGCGGGTTAACTTCCGGCCGACCATCTGCTCCATCGTCTCTATCACTTGCAACAGCGTTACCGAGTGTCCCGTTCCGACATTGCAGATGCCCACCGCGTCCCCGAGGAGAGCGAGCATGTTGATCCGTGCTACATCCTTTACGAAGACGAAGTCCCGCGTCTGCTGGCCGTCGCCGAAGATTTGCAGTGCCGCGTTGGAGCCGAAGGCCCCCGCAAACTTGCTGATCACTCCAGCGTAAGGAGAATTAGCGTCCTGGCGCGGGCCGTACACGTTGAAATAACGCAGCCCCAGGCTCGCAAAGCCATAGAGTTCCCCGAAGAGTTGTGCGTAGCGCTCATCAATCCATTTCTCTAGCCCGTACGGAGAGATCGGTGCTGCAGGGGATTCTTCGGACAGCGGTATCGACTGCGGGACACCGTAGACCGCCGCGCTCGATGCGTACACCAGCCGTCGCACACCGGACCGGCGCGCCGCATCGAGCACGTTAAGAAAGCCCACAACATTGTGGCGCGACGATCCGACCGGATCTTGCACGGAGGCTTGCACCGACACCTGCGCGGCGAGATGCAGGACATGGGTGGCACCTTCCAGCGCGCGTGCGACATTGGCGACCGAACCGATGTCGCCTTCGATCACCGATAGACGCGGCCCTGATTGTGGGAGGTTCTCGCGCTTTCCAGTCGAAAAGTTATCGAGCACGG
>JBGQKF010000102.1:0-10923 GCA_041499435.1 Gammaproteobacteria bacterium | reverse complement strand
GTCGTCGCGTCTGATCGATTCCGTGAGCGGTGTCGTCATCGAACCGGGTGTGGTCATCACCAATTGCCATGTCGCTGTGCGCGGCACGACGCTTGGCGTGAAAGTCCGGAACGAAGTCCGGACCGCCACTCTCCAGATGGCCGATGAGCAGCTCAATCTATGTCGGCTCAGCGTGCCTGGCCTGGATGCGCCCGCGGCGAGCATCGGCAGCGTAGGGTCGTTGCACACCGGTCAGCACGTGCTCGCGATCGGCGCTCCGGTGTCGGGGGAGGCCTCGATGCGCGATGGCATCGTAACGGCATTGCCGCAAGTCGATCACGGTACGGTGATTCAGACCACGGCACCGATCTCGGCGGGATGGAGCGGCGGTGGGCTGTTCGATTTTTCCGGACACCTGGTCGGCATCGCGACGTTTCATCACGCTTACGGATCCAATCTGAACGTCGCGTTGCCGGTCGACTGGGTCGGGCAGATGCGGGCGCGGGGCGCGAGCCCATCCTCGGCGCAGTCGGTCACCGCCGCGGACACTCAGGACATTTCGCCCGCGCTCATCACGGGACGCTGGGTGTGTTTCGGGTCGATTCCCGGCCGCAATGGCGATTACACATTCCGCGACGATGGCCGCGTACTCGTGACCACCTCCGAAGGCCAGCCGTTCGACAGTCGCTACTTGGTTTCCAAGCGCACGCTGCAATTCAGCACCGGCACGCAGCGCACGACGTTCAACATCGAAGCCTTCGGTGCCACACGGATGGTATGGCTGCTCGGCAGCGCCGACAATCGCGTGGTCTGCGATCGGCGGTAGCGTTTCAACTTCCGATTACCCCCCGGGGTGCAGACCCCGCTTACGCTGGACCGACCACGTCGCTGGCCGCGTCAACTCTGCATGGTGAAGACCGATGCGCGCTCCAGCAGCGTTCCCACGCCAAAGGCATTGCGCAGAAACAGTATGGGCATCTGCAGCTACGTTGCCTGGCGGGAAGTTGAGGCGACGCTTCTCGGATCCTGGATGCGCTCCAGCGCCGCGCGATCCCATTTTCCCAGGTTCGCTGCCGCTTCGTAGGTCGTCTGCAGAAAATCGAGCAGGGTGGAGTCCGGCGATTGTGATTGCCGCACGACATCGTAGGGCAGGACGAACTCGCGAAAATCTGAGCTGTAGAATGCAGCGTCGGGTTGGACCGGCGCTGCGGAAAACCCGCCTGGCTGCGGGTATGCGTAGGAGTAAAAGACCGGGTAGGGAATGGCGCCTCCGCCAGGCCAGAAGCCGCAGCTGCTCACTTCGTGTGAATAGGCCTCGCGGGTGACCCAGTCCGGCAGGTTGGGAATGCCACCCGGATGTTCGGGAGCTCTGCGTCCAGAAAAACGCGTGACGGCAAGATCCAGCGCACCCCAGAACAAGTGCACCGGGCTGCTCTTGCCGACGAAGCGAGCGCGAAAATCCTTGAACACACGGTCAGTCTGGACCAGGATCCGCCAGAACCGGTTGGCATATTCACGATCGTACGCGCAGTGAACCGCGTCCTCGTCGAAGCGCATGGCATCAGCGAGCTCGCAGGGCTTCGGATAGATCTTCACCGGCAGCTCGAGCTTGACCAACTGCTCCATCAGGCGCGCATAGAAAGACGCCACCGACTGCGCTTCGAGTGCGACGCTGCCGTCGCTCCCGTCGCTCGATCGCACCGCAAGCTGATGGTGCATGAAGTCGAAATCGATCTGGAATGTGCGATGGCCGTACGGAATGGCCGACGTGGTGAGCCCTGTGGCGGTGACATACAACGTGACATGCCAGGAATGATTCACCCACGGGCTTTGGGTCAGGCGAATCTTCCCAACGATCTGGAGCCATCTGTGCAATGTCGCGTAAGTCTCGCTCCAGGCCTCGAGGGGCAGACTCGGCCAGGGCTCCGAAACAGACTCGGTGAGGGCGGTCATCGGTTTTCCTTTCACTCCTTGCGCAGTCCGATGGAGCTATTCAGCGGTTCCCGTCTCCGCGTCATCGATGCTCGTAAATGGCCCGATTCACGACGTTCTCCAGATTGGGCTTGCCATCCAGCACATCGAGGATATTCTGGGCCGTGGTGAGGCCCATGCGATCCACCGATTCCCTGGTCACGCCGGCCATGTGCGGAGCGGTGATCACGTTCGGGAGCTTCAGCAATGGATTGTCGCTCGGCACCGGCTCGGTTTCGAACACATCCAGCCCGGCGCCGGCGAGCTTGCCGCTGGTGAGCGCGGCATGCAACGCCTTCTCGTCGATGATTCCGCCGCGCGCGGTGTTGACCAGATACGCGGTCGGCTTCATCCGCGCCAGGCGAGCGGCGTTGAACATTCCGCGCGTTTCGTCATTCTTGGGGCAGTGAATAGAGACGAAGTCGGCACGGGCCAGCGCCTCCTCCAGATTGTTCACTGGCGTATAGCCGGCGCCCTCGATTACCGCGCCACGCACGTACGGATCGTAGATCAGCACATTCATGCCCAGCGCGAGGCAGAATCGGCTGGTGCGCGTCCCGATGCGGCCGAAACCGATCACCAGGACGGTCTTCTGATAAAGGTCACTCGGCAACTGCTTCATGCGGTCCCACCAGCGGTTCTCTTTGGTCATCGCATCGAAGTGCGCGCCGAGCTTAGCGAGGGCCATCATCAGGAACAACGCGTTTTCCGCAACGGTGGGCGAGTTGGCCGTGCCGGTCACCATCAGCGGGATGTTATGGCGCGTGAGCAGTGGGACGTCCACGGCGTCGTAGCCGACGCCGATGCGCGCTATCACCCGCACCTGGGGGGCCACTTTCAACTCGGCCTCACCGAACGGCGTCATGCTGAGCGCGACGCCCTGCGCATCCTTGATCAGCGCATGGAACTGCGAGGTGGGAATCGTGACGTCGTAGACCACTGCGTCCACGTCATCGCGATTCTTGAGCAGCTCGATCGCGGCCGGCGAGATGGTGCCCGGCACCAGGATTTTCTTTTTGACATTCGCCATGACTGCCTCCCCGTGAAAAGTGCGAGGATAGCAAGTTAGCGGGAGCGATGTCGGTGCGCAGCCGATGCGGGAATTGAGTGGAAAACCGCGCTCCGGGCTCTTCCACCATGCGCATTACATAAACCGCGCGAGCTCTCGCTCCGACGCCGCCCACAACCGTCCGGCCAGCTCCGCGTCGCGTGCCTGGGCGGAGGGGCGCGCTTCCCGGCAATCGTCGAAATACTTGCCGCTCACACCGGACACCTTTTCCGAGGCCGCAAGATAAACCGAGGTACGAGCCCCGACTTCGACGCTCGCTCCCGCGATAGCGAAAGCCGCGTGCAGCAATTTGGTGCCGATCACGCCCGGATGCAGTGCGTTGGCGGTGATGTGCGTGCCCGCCAGGCGCTTCGCCAGCTCGGCCGTGAACAGGACGTTGGCAAGTTTGGATGCCGCATACGCTGCGTACGCATCATAGCGGCGGGCGAAGGTGAGATCGTTCACATCGAGGCTGCCGCTCTGATGCGCAATCGAGCTGACCGTGATGATGCGTCCGGCCGGCCCTGCGCCGAGCTGAGGCAGCAAGCGGCGTGTCAGCAAGAAGGGCGCAAAATGATTGACTGCCATCGTGGCCTCGAGCCCATCGACGGTCAGCCGTCGATGTCGCTCATATACGCCGGCATTGTTGATCACGACGTCGAGCAGTGGGGCTCGTGCGGCGACTTGCCTCGACAGCTGGGCGACTTGCGCCATGTCGGACAGATCGCCCCACACCGCGGTCGCCTGGGAGCCGGCGATTTCGCGCACGACAGCCGCGGCGGTGCGGCCGGCTTTGTCCTCGTTGCGGCCATGGATCAGCACATGCCAGCCGCGTCGAAGCAACTGGCGCGCCGTTTCCAGCCCGATGCCGTCGGTGGCACCGGTTATCAGGGCGATCTTCACAAGCCGGTTTGACAGGCCACGCTGCGCCGGGTTTTGCGCGGCAGGTGCAGCTATATCTTTCGTTGAGTTTATACCGGCAAACTGCATCGGTCATGATCGTGCAATGCATGCGGACACATGATACGCAGTCGCGTCCCATCGGCGTGTAGGACTTCGCTGACAAACAAAGGACGGGCGCTGAACCGCAGGGCGTTGTATATTTCTTTGTACGCACCCGGTGACCCTTTGCCACGAACACGGTCAAAAAAATATTCCGATCGCATCGCGCTGAAATGTCTACTCTTGAGCTCTGCTACCTGACGGTCCGTAAGTCGCTTGCCGCGAAGACGCGCAGCCGGCGCGCGAGCCGGATTCTGGCTGCATCCATGGCGCTTGCGGTATGCGGCGTGATCTATTGGGAAATGCGCACCTCGAGCCTGCAGGCCGGGCCGTTTGCCTGGGGCGCCCGCGCGCTGCACTACGGCGTGGAGGAGGGTCCGAGCCCCTCGATTCGCTTCCCAAAGCCCGGACCATTCGACGAGCGGCTCGGATACAGCCGCCTGCCGCAGCTGCTGCAGCGCCTGGCGAGCGAGCAGTTCGTGATCGAGCGGCAGGCGCGCATGTCCTTCTGGATGACCCGGCTCACCGACCTCGGCGTGTTTCCTATATATAGGGAGAAGAGTCAGGCTGGGCTCGCCATCCTGGGCTGCGACGGCAAGCCGGTTTCGGAGTTCGTTTTTCCGCAGCGCGCGTATGGCGAGTTCGGCTCGATTCCGCCGCTGGTGGTGCAGTCGCTGCTCTTCATCGAGAACCGCGAGCTGCTCGATGAGCGCTATCCGCATCGCAATCCCGCAATCGAGTGGGATCGGCTGGGCTACGCGATGGTGCAGCGGATGGCGCGTCTGGTGAGGTCGGGTCATTCGCCCGGGGGCAGTACGCTCGCCACGCAGATCGAGAAATATCGCCACTCGCAGGGCGGCCGGACCGACTCCGCCCCGGAAAAATTGCGGCAGATCGCGTCGGCTTCGCTGCGTGCCTACCTGGACGGGGAAGACACCTTGCCGGTACGCCAGCAGATCGTGGTCGACTATCTGGACACCATGCCGCTCGCCGCGCCGCCCGGTGTCGGCGAGATATTCGGCCTCGGTGACGGCTTGCGCGGCTGGTACGGCGCGGATTTGGAGCGCGTCAACCAACTGCTCCGGCTCGTGCCGGGCGACAGCCAGGAGTTGGAAGCCAAGGCGCGCGCGTACCGTCAGGTGCTGAGCCTGCTGATCGCGCAGCGCCGGCCGTCCGGTCTGCTCGCATCGGATCCTGCCCGCTTGAGCGCCCTGACCGACAGCCATCTGCGCCTGTTGAACCGTGCCGGTGTCATCGATGACGCCCTTTTGCAGGCCGCGCTGGCGGTAAAGCTTACGCCCGGTGCGCGCAAAGCCGAGGATATGACCGAGGCGAGCTACGAGCAGAAGGCGGCCGATTCTGTGCGCACGCGCCTGAGTAGCCTGCTGCGCATGGACCGCGCGTACGACCTCGATCGTCTCGACCTGGTGGTGGAGACGCCGTTGCAGCGTACTTTGCAAGCCGAAGTCACGCACGAGCTGAAGGCCCTGGCCGACCCTCAGCACGCGCGCAAGGCCGGTCTGTTTGGCGAGCAGATGCTGGGAACCGGCGATCTGAGCGGCATCACCTACAGCTTCATCCTGCTCGAGCGCACGCCCGCCGGCAATGTGGTGCGCGTGCAGGCGGACAGCGCGGAGCGTCCTTTCGATGTGAATGATCAGGCCAAGCTTGATCTGGGCTCTACCGCCAAGCTGCGCACGCTGGTGACGTATCTGGAAATGGTTGCCGAGCTGCATGAGCGTTTCGGCCGGCTCGATCGCGAGGCGCTGCGCTGGGTGCAGGTGAGCCCGCACGATGCGCTGTCCCGCTGGGCGCTCGATTATCTTGCCAAGGCCGGCGATCGCAGTCTGCCGGCGATGCTGGAAGCAGCGATGGAGCGGCGCTATTCGGCGAGCCCGGGTGAAGCGTTCTTCACCGGCGGTGGCGTGCACCACTTCGAAAACTTCCATCATGCCGATAACAATCGCATCGTCACCGTGCGCGAGGCCTTCGCCGAATCGATCAACCTTCCGTTCATCCGTCTGATGCGCGATATGGTGCAGCACGTGATGTTCGGCTCCAGCGCGGCCGGATGGGTGGAGAGCGTGGCGCTCGCGCAGCGCGATGAGTATCTGACGCGCTTCGCCGATCGCGAAGGCGCGGCATTCCTGCGCGGTTTCTACCGCAAGTACCATCGCCTCAATCCCGACGCGATGCTCGCTGCGCTGGGCAAGACCGTGAAACCAGTGCCCGCGCGCCTTGCGGCCGCATTCCTGTCGGTCGCGCCCGATGCGAGCGCGGACGCGCTGCAGGATTATCTGCAGCGCTATGTGGCGCGCGGCACATCTTTCGACGCACACGCCTTGTATACGCGTTATGCGCCCGATCGCTATTCGCTCAATGACCGCGGCGTGCTCGCCCACGTGCATCCGCTCGAGCTGTGGCTGGTCGAGTTTCTGCGGCGGCAGCCTGACGCCACCCTGAGCGATACCCTGGAGGCGAGCCGAAGCGTGCGTCAGGAGGTGTACAACTGGCTGTTCAGCACGCGTCACAGCCAGGCGCAGGACATCCGTATCCGCAGCATCCGCGAAGAAGATGTTTTCCGTGACATGCATGCGCGCTGGCGCAGGCTGGGTTACCCCTTCGAAAGCCTGGTGCCCTCTTATGCGACCGCCATCGGCAGCTCTGCCGACCGTCCGGCGGCGCTCGCGGAGCTGATCGGCATCATCGTCAACGAGGGCGTGCGGATGCCCACCGTCAAGATCGGGGCGCTGCTCTTCGCCGCGGGGACGCCGTTCGAGACGCGTATGGTGCAAAGCCGCTCGAAACCGGAGCGCGTGCTATCACGAGACGTGGCAGCCACGGTGAAGACCGCATTGCTCAGCGTGGTAGAGCGAGGCACCGCACGCCGCCTGGGTACCACACT
This sequence comes from Gammaproteobacteria bacterium, assembly GCA_041499435.1. Classification (GTDB taxonomy): domain Bacteria; phylum Pseudomonadota; class Gammaproteobacteria; order Burkholderiales; family SHXO01; genus SHXO01. Next base: position 4,018 of record JBGQKF010000102.1, on the reverse strand, counting down.
CACGCTCTCCGACGGCGCTGCCCTGCCGATCGGTGGCAAGACCGGCACCGGTGACAATCGCTTCGAAGTGTTTGCGCCGGGCGGGCGGCTGGTGAGCTCGCGCACCGTGAGCCGCGCCGGCACGTTCGTGTTCATGCTCGGCGACCGCTACTTCGGTACGGTGACCGCCTATGTGACTGGCGAAGAGGCGGAGCAATACCGGTTCACCAGTGCGTTGCCGGTGCAGGTGCTGAAAACGCTCACGCCGGTGCTGGCGGCCCATCTCGGCGCGGCTTGTGTGTTTGCGCCCGGCGAGACCTATATGACGCGCAAGGGAGCTCCGCGCAGCGCTCCGCAGAAAGTGGCGGCCGTTCAGCCGCTGAGGTCGGCACCCTGAGGCGGGCGATTATGCCGCAAAGAAACCCTGCATCCGAATCGAAGTTCGGTAAGAAGTCGGGGCTTCTTGTTTCCTATCGACGACACTTCTCGCGATTTTCCCCTTGCTCCATCTTCGATCGTATCGGCGTCCGAACCTTTGTCCACGCTCCTACCTCCAACTGTTGGCAACTTCAAAGAGGCGTCCATGAAGACTATTCGCATATTGGATTCTTCCGGCGATCGTGTCGTTGAGTTCGATGACGGCGAGGCCACCACGCTGGCGAGACGGGAAGCGCAGGCCCTATTCGAGCGCATGCTGTCATCCGGCTCGACGGCCTTCAAGGTCAACCGTGGCGAGGGGCGACCCGACGAAAAAGTGACGGACTTCTCCGCACTGGAGAACGAGACCATCGTCGTGCCGCGCGTGGTCGGCGGCTGAGCTTCATATCTCGGTCTTCCGCCGCGGTATCGCGCTGGCGTACCGCGAGAGTGATTGCGTAGATTTTTCGATGAGTTGGCGCTCGGGCTGGCTGGGCCGCCTCGTGCGGCTGTTTCGCGATCCGGATGACGACCTCGATTCCCGCTGGGGCGGCGAGCGGGCGGTGCTGCGCGGCTATGGTGCGCGCGGACTGGACGCCGGTTATCCGATCCGCGCGTGGACGGAGCAGGCGGCGGCGGCTCGTTCGCAGGCATCCGAGCTGCGGGCGCGGCGGCTGCTCTGCCGTATGCTGGACGGCGAGCAGAAGCGCGAGCTCCAGCAGCACGGCTGCTTCACCGTGAAAGTGCAGGGCCGCGGCATGTTCTGCATTCTGCCTCGCTCCACTTTCAACGTACTCAGCCTCGAGACCGGTGCGGCTTACTGCTGCAACATCGAGGCGTTCGTGCCGATCTCCGATCTCATGCTCGCCCAGAAGCTCCTACTGGAAAATGATCCCGAGCACTTCTTCTCCGTTGCCAACCGGCGCTCGGAAGTGTGTGCGGGATCGTGGGAAGAGGAGCTGGTGAGATCGTTGGGGAGGAGTCTGCGGGCGTGAAGGGAGAAGGAGGGAATGAGGGAATGATTGACGCCCTCTCCCCGGCCCTCTCCCACAAGGGGGAGTTCCGTCATTCCCCCCTTCCCCTCCTTCCCTCAATCATCAATCTTGAACACCACCAGCTGATCTGCCTGATAGCTTGCCCCGTCCTTCTTGAACTTGTACTGCTTCACCGCGGTGAGCACCGCTTCTTCGAATACGCCCGGCGGGTCGGCTGACAGCACCTGCACCTCGGTCACATTGCCTTCGACGTCTACGTTCAAGCGTACTTTTACGCTGCCCTGAATGTGCTGCTGCTCCGCCTCGCGCGGGTACACCGGCTTCACCTTCTTCACCGGCTTCACATCGCGAAACACCGAAGGCAGCGGCGGGGCTTCGGGCTCATGCGGGGGCTTCTGCTCGATCTTTTTCGGCGGCTCGGGCCTGGGCTCGTGCTCGGGTTTGGGAATCTGAATCTTCGCCGATGGATCGTTCGGCTGCGGCCGGGGCTGCTCCATGGCAATCGCGTTGCGGCGCTGCTTAATCTTCTTGCGCGGAGTCGGCTCTTCCTGCGGCTTGGGCTTCGGCTGCGGCGGCGCCGGCCGTACGTCGGGGGGCGGCTGATCGAGTCTCACCGACATCACTGGGATTGCGGGCGGGGGTTCTTGCGGTCCGAGCTTCGACCAGTCGATACCGAACAGGATCAGCGGAATCAGCGCCTCCAGCGCGAGCGCGAGCAACGCCGCCTTCCACAGCGGCATTGCTTCCTCGTTCTCCTCGCCCAGGTCGGCCCAAAGCGGCGCGCGCGGAACATCGGGAAGCAGAGCCACCCTGAAGATCCAATGCATCATTTCTGGGCGGCCGCGAGTTTGTGCAACGCGCGCATCAGCGCTTCTCGGCCTTGGCCGCGATACCCACTGTAGTAATGCCTGCCGCGCGTATCGTGTCCATCACCTGGATCAGCATCTGCAACGGAACATCCTTGTCACCGGCCAGCACCACTTCGACCGGCTGAGCCTTCTTGAGCGCGATCAGCCGCTCCTTCAGCGCATCGGGCGTGAGCGTCTTGTCGTCGACCACAGTGACGCCGCCCTTGGTGACGCCGATCGTGATGGTGGAGCTCTTCAGTTCCTGTGTCGTGGCCGAGCCGGGCAGCTCCATGTCGATACCGGTCCCGGCGATCATCTTGAGCGAGATCACCACGAAGAACACCAGCAGGAACATCATGATGTCGATCATCGGAATGACTTCGACGCGCGGGCGGCTGGCGTCGAAGTAGCTGGGGCGGTTGCTGCGCATCATCTCACCCGTCCGGCGTTGATTGCAGTGACCTTGGCGGCATGCGCCTCGCGCACCGGTACACCCTGATGCGTCGAGCCACCGCCGTAGAAGCGGTTGATCACCATGACCTTGAGCAGATCCATCTGATGCAGCGCCAGGCGCACGCGCTTGTTGAAGTGGTTCAGGAATAGCACAGCGATGATGGCGATGAACAACCCCGCGCCTGTGGCGACCAGCGCTTCGGCGATGCCGCCGGTGACCATCTTGCTCGCGCTGCCGCTAGCACCGGACGTGCCGAGGATATCGAACGCGTGCACCATGCCGACGATGGTGCCGAGCAATCCCATCAGCGGGGCGAGCGTCACCGCCGTGTCGAGCACCCACACGTGCTTGTCGATCTTGGGGAGCTGCCACATGATCGCCTCTTCGATGTGGCGCTCCATCGTATCGGCATCCTGGCCGCGCGAGGCGAGCGCCGAGGAGATGATCGAGCGCTGCAACGAACCGTCATAGTGCGCAGCCAGCTTCTCGAGCTTGTCGACATTCTGATATTCGACCAGCTGGAGGTCATGTTCCATCGCCTGGCCCGACTTGAGCACACGATGGAAGAAGTAGGCGCGCTCGACGATCACGGCCAGCGTAATCAACAGCAGCACCGCCATCAACGGCAGCAGCCCGCCGGACATGATGGAGAGTTGAATGAATTTGTCGATCATCGCTTGGTCCTTCGCACGGGTTCAAAACGGTGGATAAAACGGCATCCCATAGCGCTCGACGATGCGCTTGATCTCACCGCTCTTCAACATCTGCACGAACGCCTCGTCGATGAACTGCAGCAGCTCTTTTTCCTTCGCCTTCACCACCCACGCGCTGTTCCAGCGCATCTCGGGGACGGGAACATAGCCCTTCGCCATCTGAAACTCGGCGTCGGGATGCTCGAGCCGCGCCTGCGAGATCGCACCCGACCAGATCATCGCCGCATCGACCTCGTGCCGGATCAGCGCATCGATGACCTGGTAGTTCTGGAAGAAGGTGGTGTATTCGAAACCGTGGCTCTGCGCGTACTCGCTCATCGGCGAGTAGGCTGGCACGCCGATCTTGATGTGCATGTCCTTCACGTCGTCCAGCGTTTTGGCGGCTTTGGCTGCACCTTGCGTGACCAGGACGAAACCGGTGCTCATGAACGGACGCGTGAATGCAAGCTGGTGTACCGGCATGTGATGATCGTCGCCCGTGATGGTTACGCCGAAGACCACGTCGCAAATGCCCTTGTCGATGGAACGGCCGTACGCACCGCCCGGGGCACCCGGCCCAAAGCGCGTGGACATGTTCACCCAGGAGACGTCGACTTCCCAGCCGTGCTTTTT
>JBGQKF010000101.1:0-10951 GCA_041499435.1 Gammaproteobacteria bacterium | reverse complement strand
GTCTTCGTCTACGGCTTCATCCTGTGGACCGGATGGCTGTCGTTCACCGAATCCAGGCTCTTGCCGCGCTACGAATTTGCCGGGCTCACGCAGTACATCACGCTGTTCGAGAACGATCGTTGGTGGACCGCGCTCAGGAATCTCGGCATCTTCGGGTCGCTCTTCATCGGTATCTGTCTGGGCTTGGGGCTGCTGCTCGCGATCCTGCTCGATCAGCGCATTCGTGCCGAAGGATTCCTGCGCGCCATCTATCTCTATCCGATGGCCTTGTCCTTCATTGTCACCGGCACGGCGTGGCGCTGGATTCTCAACCCCGGACTGGGCTTCGAGCACCTGGTGCGAAGCCTCGGCTTCGAGACCTTCACCTTCGACTGGATCGTGACGCCGGGCATGTCGATCTACGCGGTGGTCATTGCCGGCGTGTGGCAATCGACCGGATTCGTCATGGCGCTGTTCTTAGCCGGGTTGCGCGGGGTCGATGATGCGATCATCAAGGCTGCGCAGGTCGACGGCGCCGGGCCGGTGCGCATCTATACGCGCATCATCGTGCCGAGCCTGCGCCCGGTGTTCTTCAGCGCGCTCATCATCCTCGCGCATATCGCGATCAAGAGCTTCGATCTGGTGATGGCGCTCACCGGCGGTGGGCCCGGCTATTCATCGGATCTGCCCGCCACATTCATGTACACCTTTGCCTTCAATCGCAACCAGATCGGTCTGGGTGCGGCGAGCGCCATGATGATGCTGTTCACCGTGATAGCGATCATCATCCCGATGATGTACTCGGAGACGCGGCGGGCTGGCCATGGCTGAGTACGTGCGAAGCCAGAGCGCAGGCCCGCAGTTGCTCGGGCGCGTGATCATCTACACGCTGCTCATTCTGGTCGCGGTGTATTACCTCATGCCGTTATTCGTGATGGTGACGACCTCGCTCAAGACGCTGGACGATATCCGCAGTGGAAATCTGATCGCGTTGCCCAAGGCGCTCACGCTGGAGCCTTGGATCAAAGCATGGGGCACGGCGTGTACCGGCGTGTTCTGCGGCGGGCTCAAAGGCAACTTCATGAACTCGGTCACCTTCGTGGTGCCTGCGGTAATCATCTCCACGTTCATCGGCGCCATGAACGGCTATGCGCTCACCATGTGGCGTTTCCGCGGCAGCGACGTGATGTTCACGGCGCTGTTGCTCGGCTGCTTCATTCCGTTTCAGGTCGTGCTGCTGCCGATGGCGCAGACACTGGGCTATCTCGGGATCGCCAACTCGATCGCAGGTTTGATCTTCGTGCACGTGGTGTACGGCCTGGCCTTCACCACGCTGTTCTTCCGCAATTTCTACGTGACCGTGCCGGCCGAGCTCGCCAAGGCGGCCCGCATCGACGGCGCCGGCTTCTTCACCATCTTCTGGCGCATCATTCTGCCGCTGTCGCCGCCGATTATCGTGGTGTGCGTGATCTGGCAGTTCACCCAGATCTGGAACGATTTCCTGTTCGGCGTGGTGTTTTCGTCTGGACAGCGGCAGCCGATCACCGTCGCGCTCAACAATCTGGTGAACACCTCCACCGGCGTCAAGGAGTACAACGTCGACATGGCGGCAGCGATCATCGCCGGCCTGCCGACGCTGCTGGTGTACGTCGTGGCGGGCAAATACTTTCTGCGCGGTCTTACCGCGGGTGCGATTAAAGGATAAAGAACAAATGGGCGCGCTCTCCATCAAGCAGGTGATGAAGCGCTACGGCGCGGTGGAGGTGTTGAAGGGCATCGATATCGAAGTGGAGGACGGCGAGTTCTTGATCCTGGTGGGCCCGTCCGGCTGCGGGAAGAGCACGCTGCTCAACATCATCGCCGGTCTGGACACCGCGACCGCGGGCGAGATCTGGATCGGCGGGCGCATGGTCAATCAACTGAGCCCCAAGGACCGCGACATCGCGATGGTGTTCCAGTCCTACGCCCTGTATCCGACCATGACTGTGCGCGAGAACATCTCGTTCGGCCTGCAGATGCGCAAGGTCCCAAAGCACGAGCAGGACGAGATCGTGGCGCGCGTGGCCAAGATCCTGCAGATGGATCATCTGCTGGATCGCAAGCCCAATCAGCTCTCAGGCGGACAACGCCAGCGTGTCGCAATGGGCCGCGCCATCGCTCGCGATCCGGCGTTGTTTCTATTCGATGAGCCGCTTTCCAACCTCGACGCCAAGCTGCGCGTGGAGATGCGTCACGAGATCAAGCAGCTCCACGATCGGCTGAAGGCGACCATCGTCTATGTCACTCACGATCAGATCGAAGCGATGACGCTCGGTACCCTGATCGCGGTGATGAAGGATGGCGAGATCCGCCAGTTTGGCCGTCCCCAGGAAATCTACAACAGCCCGGCTGATCTGTTCGTGGCCGGCTTCATCGGTTCGCCGTCGATGAATTTCATTCGCGCGCCGGTGGTGCGGCAGGCTTCGAGCGTCGGTGTGCAACTGACCAGCGCCGCTGGCACTTTCCATCTGCCGATGGAGCATCTCGAAGACCAGCTAGCGCCTTGGGTGGGCAAGGAGTTGATCTTCGGCATCCGGCCCGAGCAGATCACCGACACGGTGGTCTCGCGGCATGTGAACGGATTCGCGCACCAGTGCTCGGCACCGATCGACATGGTGGAGCCGACCGGCCCCGACACGCTGGTGATCATGCAGCTCAACGGGACGCGCGTGGTGTCGCGCGTGCGACCCGAGCAGGCGCCGCCGCCCGGCTCGACGATGGACTTCGTGTTCGATGTGTCGAAAGCGGTGTTTTTCGATCCGCAGACGGAGAAGCGGGCTGCTTGAGGGCCTTACGTCACGTGCTCGTAGCAGTTGCCTTTACCCAGCCCTCGCCACGTGAGTCCTTCATAGCTACTTCACCAGCGTCACCGGAATCGACGCCAGATGAATCACCTTGTACGCTACCGACCCGAGGACCAATCCGCCTACGGAGCTCAGACCGCGTGTGCCCATGACGATGCGCGCACACTGGAGCCCGGACGCGGTCTCGACGATCTTTTCCGCCGCATCTCCGGGTACGATGTGCACGGTGAATTTCAGGCCGGCCCCCTGCAGCGCCGTGCTCGCTGCATCCAGTGCTTGCTGGCGTGCCTCGCTGCGAAAGTTGTCCAGCATCTCTTCGCTCAGCAGGCCGCGAACGTAGCCTTGGGGGATGGACGGCATCACGTTCAGCAATTGAACTTCGACGGCTCTCGAAGCGCTTTGCAGGCGGCACACGAAGCGCACTGCTCGCGCCGCATGCTCGGAGCCATCCACGGCCAGAAGAATGCGATGCACGGTATCGGTGGGCGGCTCACGCTGCGCATCCGAGCGCCGCGTCGGTACGATCGTGACCGGGATGTGTACGCGATGGATGACCTTGTAGGCAACCGACCCCATGATATCGCCAACGTTGTCCTTGCTGCGGCTGCCCATCACGATCTCATCGACCTCTTCCTCCTCGGCAGTGCGCACGATCACGGCTGCGGGTTCGCCCAGCAGAGTGGTCATGCTGTTCGGAAGCCGTGCCGCATCCAGCGCCGCGCGTGCACTCGCCGTGGCGCTCCGGCCTCGTTCCTCGTAGTCCGGAGCGTCTCCGTCGCCCGCTGCAGCAAGGGCGGCCTGCTCCTCGATCGACTGGACGTTGAGGACGTAGATGGCACCAAGATTGAGCGAACCGGCGCAGCCGGTCAGGTACTCGGCGGCGCGCTGTGCATGCGCGGAGCCATCGATGGGCAGGAGCACACGACGGGCCTGGTTGTCGTTCATGGCGGGTTCCTCATGGATCGAATCGCGGCGAAATGCCGCTGATTGCGTACTCTAACCGAGGTGAAGCCACCAGTGTGTGCTCGTCGCTGCTGCAAATGGACACGCCTCAATCTTGCAGAGCGCGATCCTCCTGCAACAGCCTGGCCATTTGGTCCGCCGGCACCGGCCGGCTGAAGTAATATCCCTGCAATTCGTCACAGCCCTGCGCTTTCAGAAGAGCGAGCTGTTCCCGGGTTTCGACCCCTTCCGCGAGCGCTCGCAGATGGAGACTCCTGGCCATGGCGATGATGGCACTGGTGACTGCGGCTGCCCCTGCATCCGTGGTCACGTCTCGCATAAATGACAGGTCGATCTTCAATCGATGGATCGGGAAACGCCGCAGATAGCTCAAACTGGAATATCCAGTTCCGAAGTCGTCGATCGAAAGCAGCAATCCCAGATCCCACAGCCGCTGCATGGAGTTCATGCCGGTTTCCGCTTGTTCCATCACGATCGACTCGGTGAGCTCCAATTCGAGGTACTGCGCGGAAAGCTCGCTCTCTTCCAGTATCCTCGCGATCGACTCCGCAAGTTTGGGCTGACGGAACTGCAGCGCCGAGATGTTGACGGCAACAGGAATAGGCCGCAATCCCGCTCGCTGCCAGGCCTTGGCCTGCTGGCAAGCCCGCAGCAGGATCCATTCGCCCAGCGGAACGATGAGTCCGCTTTCCTCCGCCACCGGAATGAACTTCGATGGTGCAATTGCGCCCAGGTCTGGATGCTCCCAGCGCATGAGCGCTTCCACGCCGATGATCCGGCCGGTCGCGAGGTCCACCTCCGGCTGATAGTGCACGTGTAATTCCTGCCGCTCCAAAGCACGGCGGAGACTGTTCTCCATCGACAGCCGCTCGAGCGCTCCGGTGTTCATATCGGGCGTGAAAAAGCGCAGCGTGTTGCGCCCCTGTGCCTTGGCGCGATACATCGCCGCGTCGGCATGCTTGAGCATGGTATCGATATCGCTGGCATCGTCCGGATAGAGGCTGATGCCGATGCTGGTCGAGGTCACCAATTCCAACCCGTCCACCGTGAGCGGGATGACCATCGCCTGGCGAATCTTTTCGGCGACGTTGGACGCGTCCTGAGCGCCGGCAATATCGGTGAGGACGATGATGAACTCGTCTCCGCCCTGCCGTGCCACGGTGTCACCGGCGCGAACGCATTGCTTCATCCGCTCGGCCACCGCCTGCAGCAGCCGGTCGCCGGCATGATGACCCAGCGAATCATTGACCGTCTTGAAGCGGTCGAGGTCGACAAACAGCAGCGCGATCCGGCTGCCGTTGCGCCGCGCCTGCGCGAGCGCGTGGGACGCGAGATCGAGCATCAGAACGCGATTGGATAGTCCGGTCAGCGGATCGTGGGTGGCGAGGTGCTGGATCTGAGCGGCGGCCTTGTTTCCTGTGACATCTCGCTCGGTGGTGGCGATTGCATTGGGCTTGCCATGCTCATCGCGCAGCGTCGTCGCGGTCAGCCAGATGTCGCGTACGGTCCCGTCCTTAGTCCTGCGCTGCGTCTCGCGAGAATCCAACAGCTGGCCCGCACGCGGCCGCTCCGACAAGGCGAACTCCTCGGCGCGTAATGATTCGGGAATCAACTCGCGAATATTCAGTTGCAGCGCTTCTGCCTCGCTGTATCCGTACATCCGCGTGGCCCCTCGATTCCAGCCGGTAATGTTGCCTTCGAGATCGAGCACGGTGATGGCATCGTTGGAATCCATCAGCACCGCGGCCAATCGCCGCTCCTGCGCGGCGGCCTGCACCATCGCCGAGACGTCGGTGAAGGTGATGACCACGCCTTCTATCTGTCTTTCCGGCGTGAGGTAAGGCACGATCCGGCGCAGCCACGATTGATTCTGCGCACCCTTGACCTCCTTGTCCGCCGGCTGCAGCGTTTGCTCCACCTGCTTGGCATCTCGCAGCAGGTCCGGGTCATCGAACTTCGGCGCGATGTCCGTGAACGGGCGTCCGATGTCCCCCGGCAGCAGACTCAACAGCCGTGTGCTGGAAGGCGTGAACCATCGAATGCGAAGGTTAATGTCGAGGCACACGGTGGGGTGGTCGATGCTGCCGATCAAATTGGACATGTCGCTGTTGGCCTGCTCCAACTCGCCCACCTTCTCGTTGAGCTGGGCATTCGAGGTGGTCAGCTCTTCATTGAGTGACTGCAGCTCTTCCTTGGAAGTCTCCAGTTCTTCGTTCGACGATTGCAGCTCCTCGTTCGTGCTCTGCATCTCCTCGATGGTGCTTTCCAACTCTTCGCGCGTGCTGGTCAGCTCGAATTCGAGCTGGCGCACGAGCGAGTCATCGTTCGATGTGTCGGCGCCATGCTTTTTGGATAGCGGTTCTTGAACGTCCTCAAAGCTCACGAGGAGCAGCCGTTCGGCGTTTGCGGCACCAGGGACCGACCTGACAGTGACGCGTACACGGGTCTCGCCGCCGTTGCGCCGCACCCGGGCGTCGTCGATGACCACCCTGCGTTGGTCGCGCGCAGCCTTTTGCAGGGCGGTCCGCAGCCTGGCGCGCAAGCCCTCGCGCGCCATTGCCAGCAGGTCGAACGTCGGCTTTCCCGGCTGCAAGTCGAGGTAGCGCGGTGTGGCGCCGTGGAAATAGAGAATCTCACCGCTGAGGTTGGTGAGGACCGACGCCGGCGCGTATTCGGCGAGCAGGAGCCGCTGCGTCAGCTCTGCAATCTTCGGATAGCGCGGGGGCGACGTGCCGAGCGAGTTGGCTGTCAAGCGCTGCGCGGTCGCCGGGGCGATGGGGAGACTCACCAGCGCCTGCTTGGTGATGCTGCTCACGCGCCGGTAGACGCGCCATTTGGTGGAGACTTGTTCGAACAGGGCGCCATGACGGCCAACTGTCTCCGAGTGACCCAGCAGGAGATAGCCCTCCGGGTTCAGCACCATATGGAACATTGCGATGATCTTCTCCTGCAGGTCCGGCTGCAGATAGATCAGCAGGTTGCGGCAGCTGATGAAATCCAGCTTGGAAAACGGCGGATCGCTCACCAGGTTTTGCGGGGCGAAGACGATGCTCTCGCGCACCTGTTTTTCGACCTGATAGGAATGCGGGCCCACGGGTCTGAAGAACTTCTCCAATCGCTCCGGCGAGACATCGGCGGCAATGGATGCCGGGTAGGTCCCGGCTCTGGCAAAGCGGAGCGCGGCTTCATCGACGTCGGAAGCGAAGATCTTCAGCGGGCAATGCTTGTTGGCCGACGACAGGTGTTCCAGGAGGAGGATGGCGATGGAATACGCCTCTTCCCCTGTAGCGCAGCCTGCAACCCACACACGCACCGGCTGAGCGTCGGATTTACGCCGCACCAGGTCGGGTATGACCCTGGCTTCCAAGGCTTTGAACGCTTCCGGTTCACGGAAAAACCGCGTCACGCTGATCATGAAATCCTTGGCCAGCAGCTCGACCTCTTCGGGATGCTCGTGCAGGTAGGCGAGGTATTCGGACATCCCGTTCACACGGGCCAGCGAGATGCGCCGTCCAGTGCGGCGCAGGAGCGTGTTCTTGCGGTAGTCGCGAAAATCGACCTGGGTCTTGGCATTGACCAGCGCCAGAATCTGATCCAGATTCCCGGAGTGCTTGTCGGATGCGTCGATCGCAGAGCCTTCGCCGAGACGCAAGCGTCGGCAGTACTCGAGCACAGCGGCGGGGATGCGCTCGACAGGCAGTACATGATCGGCCAATCCTGCGGCGATCGCGCTCTGCGGCATCTGTGGGAATTCGGCCGTCGCGGGGTCCTGCACAAATGCCGCTCCGCCGTTAGCGTTGATCGCCCTCAGCCCAGCGGTACCGTGAGAACCGGTGCCGGAGAGGAGAATGCAAATCGCGTTCTCGTGCTGATCTTCCGCCAGAGATCGCAAGAACCAGTCGATCGACGTGTATGCGGCGTGCGTTTCGACGGGTTCCGTCAGATACAGCACTCCAGCGCTGACGGTCAAAAGCCGGTTGGGCGGGATCACATAGACGTGATTGGGCTCGATGCGCGTGCCTTCCTGTACTTCCGAGACCTGCATGGCCGTGGATTTGGCGAGCAAAGAAACCATGAGGCTGGCATGTGCCGGGTCCAGATGCGGTACCACTACGAACGCGATACCGCTGTCAGGAGGCGTAGCTGCGAAGAGCTTCTTCAGCGCGTCGAGCCCACCGACGGAGGCGCCAATGCCGACTATCGGGAATCGCAGCGACCCGGGCTCGACAGCAGTGGCTGCAGGCTCAGCTCGCAAAGGGATGGAGGGCTCCGACATTCTGGTGTTACATCAGTAGTATCGTTCTCCCCTTGTTTGTGTTTGTTCTTGAAGGGCGGTGGTGTCACGGGTCGTGCTAGAAGGTATTGGCGAGAAGTTGATCACTATCGGGCGCAAACAAGACGAAGAACCGCACCGGTCATTTCAGGCGACATTAAATCGCCGGCATCCGAGCGCGTCAATGGCTCCATGCTACGCCAGTATGCCGGGGTTGCGCACATACAGCAGCAGCGTGTATTGCGTCCAATGGGATCCGGCAAGCAATGACCCGGTCGCGCCCCACCGGCTGCCTGGAAGCCGAGCAGGGCGCTATCGATGAAATAAACGCACGAATAGTTGATCCGCATCAAGTGGGGAACGCGTGAGCGGAGGGATCATAGACCACGAATGCAATCATCTCTTCAACAGCATGGCATGACTCCACGCGGCAGCCATAGCTCTCCCGATCATCGAGACGGAATCACGCACCTGCGCGATCCGCTCGGGAACAAGGGGAGCGCGTTTACCGCTGAAGAGCGCGCGCGCCTGGGCTTGGAAGCGATGCTGCCGTCCGCCATCGAGACGCTCGCCCAGCAGGCCGCACGCGCTATCGATTACGTACGCTCGAAGACCACGGCGATGGAGAAATATCTCGCCTTGCGCGCGCTGCAAGACGAGAACGAAACCTTGTTCTACCGCGTCGTGCTCGACAACGTGCAGGAATTGCTGCCGGTGGTGTACACGCCCACCGTGGGTCAGGCATGCCTCGACTGGAACCGTAACTTGCAGCGTCCGCGTGGACTGTACATCTCGATGCAGCATCGCGGTCGGATCGCGCAGCTTCTCAAACAATGGCCGCGGCAAGATATCCGTATCATCGTAGCGACAGATGGTGGCCGTATTCTCGGACTCGGCGACCTCGGCGCCAATGGCATGGGCATTCCGATCGGAAAGCTCACGCTCTACACCGTTTGTGCGGGGATTCCGCCTGAGGTGTGCTTGCCGGTGCTGCTGGACGTTGGCACGGACAATGAAGCGCTGCGCCGCGACCCGTACTATCTCGGCGAGCGGTGTCCACGTGCGAGCGGCGAAGCGTACGACGCGTTCATCGACGAGTTTGTCACCGCCACACAGGGCGAATTCCCGGGTGCCGTCCTGCAGTTCGAGGATTTCAACAACGCGTGCGCATTTGCCTTGCTCGAGCGCTATCGGACGCGGTTGTGCTGCTTCAATGACGATGTGCAGGGGACGGGCGCGATGGCGCTGGCCGGGTTGTATTCGTCCGGACGCATCACGGGACGGCGGCTTACCGACGAGCGCATCCTGTTCGTCGGCGCCGGCGAAGCTTGCCTGGGCATCGGTGCCATGGTCGTGGCCGCGATGCGACACGAAGGACTGCCGTCATCGCAGGCCCGGCAACGTTGCCTGTTCATCGATTCCAAAGGTACGGTGGTGGAAAGCCGCGACGATTTGCCGGAGCATAAGCGCGCGTTTGCGCATAACATCCCGGCGCTGCCGGATCTGGTGTCGACCATCGAGGCGTTCCGACCGACCGCATTGATCGGCGCGTGTGGCAAGCCGAATGTGTTTACGCAAGCCGTCCTGGAAGCGATGGCGCGCGTGAATGAAAGACCGGTGGTGTACGCCCTTTCCAATCCGACCTCGCAATCGGAATGCAATGCGGCTGCGGCCTATACCTCGACGCAGGGGCGAGCGGTGTTTGCGAGCGGCAGCCCGTTCGATCCGGTGACGCTCGCCGGACGCACGTATTCTCCGGCGCAAGCGAACAACTCGTATATCTTTCCTGGCGTCGGTCTCGGTCTGCTGGTGTCAGGCGCGAGCATGGCGACCGAAGAGATGTTCCTGACTGCCGCACGCCAGCTCTCCGCGGAGGTGAGCGAGGCGGACCTGCAGGCGGGACGCATCTTTCCGCCGGCAACGCGCATGCGCGAGGCGGCGGCATCCATCGCCGTCGCCGTCGCTGCAATCGCCCACGAGCACGGCATCGCGACCCGGCCGCGCGTCGGGAACCTGCACGCCGAAGTCAATGCGTTCATGTATGAACCGGGCTACGCGATCTGACAAATGCAGATCAAGCCGCCGCCTCGCACAAGATCTTCAACGCTCTTCGATATGGCGCGTAGTGATGCGCCACAATTGGTCCGTCGCGTTGTAGCCGAATAAGTGCACGCCGTCGCGCGCGGCGTAATAGATAGTGCAGAAGCGGCGGCCGCTTTGAAAGTCGAAGGTGCGACAGATCATGCCGCCGTTTTCATCCACGACGGACCAGCTTCCTGTTCCCGACACGCCTTTGTCATTGCTGTAGAGTAGTTTCCCGTCGGGCAGAAGCTCCTGCCTGGTCACTTCGCCTTTGAGGTTTTGCGCCTCACGCACGCCTCCGTAGATCCGCCTCAAAGTGTCTGCGTCCACACGCTGCAGGCCCTGCTCCTGCGCTTGCGTCGCCGATTGCGGTGCGACGGGGAAAGCCTGTTCAGCGGCAGCACAAACACCGCTCGACAGGAGTGCAGCAAGAATCCAGGCACGTTTGTTCATTGCGTCATCTTGACCGTGTGATGACGCGCGTCGTGGTCCGAAATGCGTTGGGAGAGGACGGATTCATAGTGGGTCTCCAAGCCTGATGCCGTGTGCAATGGATTTGCTAGAACGAACCGGCGCCGCTCACGAAAAGCTCCCTCTATTGAACATTTGAGACGACGCTCAGTCGAAAGTTCGCAGCCTCGCACATAGAGGCCGTACGGTAAAATGCCGCGACTTGTGCCAGCGCTATTGCCTGTTTCCGTAGGCGCTATTTCGACTTTAGCCGAGGCTCTTTGCTGCAACCTTTCATTCGATAGCGATCGGACCCGTTGATGACGAAGTTGCTGCCTTGCCTCGCGATGCTGGTGTTTTC
>JBGQKF010000100.1:0-10965 GCA_041499435.1 Gammaproteobacteria bacterium | reverse complement strand
GTTCCTGCTGGTCGCAGTGATCATCGCTGCGATATGGTATATCCGCGGCCGCGAGCATTTGCGCGCGCTTTGGCGCAAAGTCGCTCGTAGCCGCTATGGCATGTGCTCGTTCGTGGTCCTGAGCGTGTTCGTGGTGATCGGCCTGCTGGATTCGCTCCACTATCGCCCGCGTCTGGACCAGCCCGGTGCGAAGGGAGCGGTCAATTATTCGGTGGACGTGCGCAGCGTGTTCGATGTCTTGGTTGAGCCGCTCGGCAAGCGGCCTGAGCGCACTTATTCGGCGCCGTTCGCCGCGCATGCGTTCGCCAAGGAGACGATCGAGCGGCCCGATGGCAGCCAGGCGAGGGAGTTCCCGCGGCTCAAGTTCGGCGGCGCACATCTCCAGGACCCGGATAACGAGTTGGTGGACGACGTAGTGCGTCGAGCCGTCGGTGCACTCGGCGTCGCCGCGGTGTTGTGGATACTCATCACCATGCTGGTTGCGGCGTGGCGCGCGCAGCAGGAGGACTCGGACTTCGGCAGCGTGCTCTCGGATATTATCGGCGGGCACACCGAGATGCCCTGGCGCGCGATGCTGCTCACTGTAGGCGGGATTCTCGCGGTCGCCGTTCCGCTCGCGTTCCTGAGCGCGCGCTATCACGTGCTCGGTACCGACAAGGTTGGGCAGGATGTCCTGTATCAATCGCTCAAGAGCATCCGCACGGGACTGGTGATCGGCACGCTGACCACACTCGTGATGCTGCCGTTTGCGCTGGTTCTGGGCACCATGGCCGGCTACTTCCGCGGCCTCACCGATGACGTCATCACCTACGTCTATACGACACTCAATTCGATTCCCGGCGTGTTGCTGATTGCCGCGGCGGTGCTGATCTCACAGGTCTGGATGGACTCGCACACCGACATGTTCGAGACGGTCAGTCAGCGCGCGGACGTGCGCCTGCTGTTCCTGTGTCTGATCCTGGGAATTACCACGTGGACCGGTCTGTGCCGTCTGCTGCGCGGAGAAGCGCTCAAGCTGCGCGAGATGGACTATGTGCAGGCGGCCCGCGCGTTCGGCGTTTCCGACTGGCGTATCCTCATGCGCCACCTGATGCCCAACGTCATGCATATCGTGCTGATTACGGTGGTCATGGATTTCAGTGCGCTGGTTCTCGCAGAGGCGGTATTGTCTTATGTCGGCGTCGGGGTGGATCCTTCGATGATCAGCTTCGGCACGATGATCAACAACGCGCGGCTGGAGCTCGCGCGCGAGCCGATGGTGTGGTGGTCGCTGGCGGCGGCGTTCGTGTTCATGTTCGTGCTGGTGTTGTGCGCCAATCTGTTCGCCGATTCCGTCCGCGACGCGTTCGACCCGCGCCTGCGTGTGGGCGTCCTGGCGCTCCGGCGTGCGCGACCCAGACTAAAGCTGGCCTTGCCCGCTACCCCATGAGTACCGTGCCCGCTCTTCTCGAAGTCGATCATCTGTGCACGTGGCTCGACACCGCGGAAGCCGTGGTGCATGCGGTCGACGGCCTCACGTTTCAAATTCGGCGCGGCGAGACGTTCGCGCTGCTGGGCGAGTCAGGCTGCGGTAAATCGATGACGGCATTATCGGTCATGCGCTTGCTGCCCGATGCAGGGCGCATCGTCTCCGGACAGGTGCTGCTCGAAGGCACCGATCTGGTTGCGCTTCCGGAGCTCGCCATGCGCAACGTGCGCGGTGCGCGCATCGCCATGATCTTCCAGGAGCCCGGTGCCAGCCTCAACCCCGTCATGACGGTCGGCGACCAGATTGCCGAGGTGCTCGAGCGGCACACGCCGCTGCGTGGGGTTGCCGCGCACGCCCGCGCCGTGGAGTTGCTCGATTCCGTTGGCATTCCGGATGCGCGGCGCCGTGTGCATGAATATCCGTTCCAGATGTCCGGCGGCATGAAGCAGCGCGTGATGATCGCCATCGCGCTCGCGTGCGAGCCCGAGCTGTTGATCGCAGACGAGCCCACCACAGCGCTCGATGTCACGATCCAGGCGCAGGTGCTCGCGTTGCTGCGCGAGATTCAGGCCAAGAGCGGCATGTCGCTGATGTTGATCACGCACGATCTCGGCGTAGTCGCGGAAATAGCGCATCGCGTAGCGGTGATGTATGCCGGCGAGATTGTGGAGACGGCGCCGCGCGAGGCTTTCTTCGCGCGCCCGGCGCATCCGTATTCCAGAAAACTGTTCGAAGCATTGCCGGGTGCTGCGGGACGCAATCGGCAGCTCGCAATGATCCAAGGCACGGTGCCGCCGCTGTCGAAGGTTTTCGTCGGCTGCCGGTTCGCGGATCGCTGCGAATCGGCTTGGCGCCGTTGCCGCGAGGAGAGTCCGGCGGCGATCGCGATCGGCGAAGGGCACACGGTGAGGTGCCATCTCTACGACGACAGGAGTCAGGAGTCAGGAGTCAAGAGTCAGCTCAAGGCACGCGCGAGCGAGGGCGATCGGCAACCGGCGAGCGACAAGCCACAGTCCATAGAGTCGCTACTCTCGGTGCAGGATCTGAAGGTGCACTTCCCGATTCGCAGAGGGGTCCTGCAGCGGGTAGTGGACCATGTCAAGGCGGTGGACGGCGTATCGCTGGACATTCATTCACATCGCACGCTCGCGCTGGTCGGCGAGTCAGGGTGCGGCAAGACGACCGTGGGCAAGGGCATCCTGCAGCTCATCCCGGTCACGAGTGGGCACGTCACCTTCGACGGCCACGATTTCACCGGACTCTCGGCAAGGCAACTGCGCCCGCTGCGCAAGGACATCCAGATCATCTTTCAGGATCCGTACAGCTCGCTCAATCCCCGTATGCGGGTGATGGAGATCATCGAGGAAGGGATGGCGGCGCTGCGCGTAGGCGAAGGCGAGGGCGCACGCCAGCAGCGGGTCGACGAGCTGTTGCAGCAGGTCGGTCTGCTGCCGGAGATGAAATACCGTTATCCACACGAATTCTCCGGCGGCCAACGCCAGCGTATCGCCATTGCGCGCGCGCTCGCAGTCGAGCCGAAGCTGTTGATCTGCGATGAGCCGACCAGCGCGCTCGATGTCTCCGTCCAGGCGCAGATCCTGAATCTACTGAAGGATCTTCAGACGCGGCTGGGGCTTGCGTATTTGTTCATCACGCACAACATCTCGGTCGTGGAATTTCTTGCGCACGAGGTCGCCGTGATGTATCTGGGCCGCATCGTCGAGCGCGGCACGGTGGACGAGGTATTGCGCAACCCGCGCCACCCGTACACGCGCGCCCTGTTGTCCGCCGTGCCGGTGATCGATCAGACTACCAAGCGCGACGTAATCCACCTGCAGGGCGATCTGCCCTCACCGATCCATCCGCCGTCCGGATGTCATTTCAATCCGCGCTGCCCCAACGCGATGCCGGAGTGCAAAGAGCGCTATCCGGGCACAACTGTGCTTTCGCCGACGCACGACGTACGCTGCTTCCTGTACGGAAAAGACTGACAGGCTGCGGTGAAGTTGGAACGGCTTGGATGCGGCGCGGGGCGCTTTGTTGCCGCCTTCGTCTAAAGCCGATTAGTTGCTGCTGACGCGATGAATATGGCGGTGATGACGATGCGCGTGCCGCGAAGGACGTGCATCGCCATAGATGACGAGCTGCTGTCCGCTGTGGACCTGGTTGCTCTTCAGCGCATTGACCGCCTTGAGACGGGCGACCGTCACGTGATGCTGGCGCGCGATGCTGAATAGCGTATCGCCTTTGCGCACGCGATAAGTACGCGCGGCACTGTATTCCTCGGGCGAGGCCTGAAAGTCGGCGCTGTTGTACGTCTCATCGAGGTTGGTTGCCGCGCCTTCATCCTCCAGCGGCACCAGCAACATCTGGCCGGGTCGAATGGGCTTGCGTCCGTTGAAGCCGTTCACCTCGCGCAGCCGGGAGGCGCTCGTGCCGAAGGTCTCCGCGACCTTGTCCAGCGTCTCCCCTTTCTTCAGCGTATAGGTCTGCCACGTCACCAGCGGATCGTCGTTGCTTTCCAGGTTGGCGTGAAACTCATCCACCTTATCGATCGGCAGCACGATCTGACGGGCCGCCGCCTGGATGATCACGGGGCGGTTATAGCCCGGGTTCAACGAGCGGAATTCTTCCAGGGGCATATCGGCGAGTTGCGCCGCCTTCACTACGTCGATATGTCCAGGAGCGTTCACCAGGGCGAAATAGGGCTGGTTGGGCACGGGGTCGAGCTCGAAGCCCAGCAAGCTGGGGTCGGTGACGATGTTCTTCACGGCTTGCAGCTTGGGGAGATAATTGCGTGTCTCCTTGGGCATCGTGAGACTGGCATAGCTGATGGACTTATGGCGCGCTCGATTCTTGGCGACCGCTCGCTGGACACCATTCTCGCCCCAGTTGTAGGCGGCAAGCGCGAGTTCCCAGTCGCCGAACATATCATGCAGGAACTGCAGATAATCGAGCGCAGCACGGGTCGCGGCGAGCACATCGCGTCGCCCGTCGTACCAAAAGTTTTGCTGCAGCCCGTATTTACGCCCGGTAGACGGAATGAACTGCCAGATCCCGGATGCACGGGCGCGCGAGTACGCTTCTGGGTTGTAGGCGCTTTCGATCATGGGCAACAGTGCGATCTCGGTGGGCATGTTGCGCTTCTCGAGCTCTTCGACGATGAAATACAGATAGCGGTGACTGCGCTCCACCATGCGCTGCACGTATTCCGGGCGGTTCAAGTACCAGGCCTCGTGCCTCGCCACCAGCGGGCTGTCGATCTCCTGCAGCGCAAAGCCGGCACGGATGCGTTCCCACAGGTTCTTATACTTCGGGGGAACCGGCCCGTCGAGATTTTCCACCAGGGGCTCGGCGGGCGCAGGGAGTACGCGGCCGATGACCGGGGCCTCCTGCGGCGGCGGCGGTGTAATCAGCTCAGTTGAGTACCCCGGAGGGGTGTCGCTGGAGGGCTGCACTGTCCCCGCGGGGGGAAAGGTCGCCCGTACGGGGGGGACCTGCTGGGCGGTGACAATGGGTAATCCGGGGGTTTCCGCAGCGTAGACAAGACAGCCAGGTAGCAGCGCCGCTGCGGCAGCTAGGGCGAATCTCAATGTCATCATTGTTCTGTAGGGACTCATGCCACTCGGTATCCTAACTGGTGATTGTCAGCAACGTCAATGTGTTATGTGAGATATTTCACATAACCCTGATGTTGCTCATACGGCGACCAGTGTCGCAATAAATACACCGTCGCCGCCAGATAACTTTCGGCTGGGTCGGATAAGAACTTGAGCGGCAACTGGTTATGAGACGAACACACGCCCTCGTGGTTCCTGACATCGGTAGGCTGCTGCCAGGCTTCGGCGCTGATGCGAGGGACGGGCTCCGACGAATCGCAGGGTTGCCTCCGAGCAACCTCGCGGCTCCTCAGCTTCGTATCGCACAATCCAAGTCGTTCCCCCATAATATCGCGACTGCTCTACTGAGCGATGAAGCAGGACCGCACATTGGTGGAGTCTCAAACGATGAGGCCGCGCGCCATCCATGGTGAGTGAAGCGATAAATTCCGACCTCCAGAGTTGGTTCGAAACGCCGCTCGGTGCCTATCTGCTGGGTTTCGAGCAACAGTACTTCGACCAGGAAGTCGCTGATGTCTTCGGCTTCAATGCTTTTCAGCTCGGGGTGAGCGGGGTCGATTTTTTGCGTGCGAACCGCATGCCGCTGCACTGCCGTTTGTCCGGTCCGGGCGAGGACGCGCGAGGGGAGCACGGCACGCGCATGCTGGTCGATCTGCACGCGCTGCCGATTGTGGGCAGCAGCGCAGATCTCGTGCTCTTGCCGCATGTCCTCGAGTTCAGCGACAACCCGCATCAGGTTCTGCGTGAAGTCGCTCGCATCCTGATGCCGGAAGGTCACGTCATCGTATCGGGCTTCAATCCATGGAGCATGTGGGGCGCACGTCAGGCCTTCGAGCGCGCTTCCGATGCGTATCCATGGCGAGGGCAGTTCATCAATCTGCCGCGGCTCAAGGACTGGATGGCGCTGCTCGGTCTGGAGATCACGGGGGGACGCATGTGCTGCTACATGCCTCCGGTCGCCCAGCCGACATGGATCGGCAGACTCGCGTTCCTGGAGGCCCTGGGCGATCGTTGGTGGCCCTTCGCCGGCGGCGTTTACTTTTTGCACGCGGTCAAGCGTGTGCAAGGCATGCGTGTCATTACGCCGCAATGGAAGCGCAGCATGGTGAAGAGCAAGGGGCTCGCACCGGTGCCGCATCGCGTGCACAACGGCGAGGAGCAACTCGTCGCGCGCTCGCGTGAGCAGGGTACTAAGGCCAAGTGACAGCCGCGCCGCCGCTCGTCGAGATCTTCACCGATGGCGCATGCAAGGGCAACCCGGGGCCGGGCGGGTGGGGCGTGATATTGCGGTTCGGTACGCATGTCAAGGAGCTGCACGGCGGTGAGCCGGCCACCACCAACAATCGTATGGAGTTGACGGCGGTCATCGAGGGTCTGTCCGCGCTGACGCGACGGTGTCACGTCAAGCTGTTTACCGATTCCCAGTATGTACAGAAGGGAATCAGCGTGTGGATCCATGATTGGAAGCGCCGCGGATGGCGTACTGCCGATAAAAAGCCCGTAAAGAATATCGATCTGTGGCAGCGCCTCGATGCACTGACCACCCAGCATGAAATCGAGTGGCACTGGGTGAAAGGGCATGCGGGACATCCGGAGAATGAGCGCGCCGATCAGCTCGCCAATCTGGGTTGTGCACAGGTGGGCCAGCGATCGGTCGTCATATGAGCGTGAGGCGTACAACAACATTTACTTCCGACTTCTGATACCGGACTCCTGATGCGTCAGATCGTGCTGGACACCGAGACCACAGGTCTCGAAGTAGGGATGGGCCACCGCGTAATCGAAATTGCCGCGGTGGAGATTCTGAACCGGCGCGTGACCGGTCGCCATTTCCATCGCTATCTCAATCCGCAGCGTGACATCGAGGCGGGGGCGCTGCAGGTGCATGGCATATCGCTCGACTTCCTGCAGGATAAGCCCTGCTTCGTCGATATCGCCGCCGAGTTGCTCGAATTCATCCGCGACGCAGAGCTGATCATCCACAATGCCGCGTTCGATGTCGCGTTTCTCGACACCGAGCTGGCGCTTGCGCAACTCGAGCGGATCGCGACGCATTGTCCGGCGATCACGGACACGCTGCGCATGGCGCGGGACCTGCATCCCGGCAAGCGCAACAGCCTGGATGCGCTGTGCGAACGCTATGCAGTCGACCATTCGGCGCGCACCCGGCACGGTGCATTGCTGGATGCGGAGCTCCTCGCGGAGGTCTATCTATGCATGACGCGCGGCCAGGAGCTGCTGCTCATGGATATTGGCTTTGCGTCGCCGGCAGCTACCGAAGAGCAGTTCGGCGAGGGGCAGTACGAGCCGATCGTCATCAGCGCCACCGAAGAGGAGCTGAGCCTGCATGCGAGGCAGCTCGATGACATCGACGCTTCGAGCCGCGGCGCGTGCGTCTGGAAGCGTTTCTACACTGCGGACCTCGCGCCGGAGGCGGTAGCCTGAACGTTGCGCAGCGCGGCGAAGCCCGGAGCTAAGGCTTTGGCGCCTTCGGGGGGCGTCGGCCGAGGTACACGATCTCGAGCAGCATTTCCACCGGCCGCGGCATCGACCTGCCATTCTCGTAGCGCGAGCCGCCGCTTTGCGTGACGCCAAGCGGGGCCCAGAAATCCAGCTGATTCAGACCACGACGTTCGCGAATATTTCGCGCGTTGACCTTACTCTTCTTCATGTGCAATCTCTCCGCGAGTTGTGGAATGGCGGTGTAGTATACCCAGATGTCGTCAACCGGCTTAAATAATGCCGGGTGCGTAGCATGGTATCAAATATATCATGGCTAGGATATCCGCGCGTCAGAGCCGGCATCCCCCAGCCCGGAAACCTCAAGGTTTGTGAGCTTTCACCGAGGCATGCCGAACCAATCTTCAGTCCGTCAGGCAATAGTTTGGGTCGGCAGTCGTCTTTCTACCGCATCATCGAATCGGAACGTGCGATGGAAAGCGTGGAGCTGTACCGACAGTTGTTGGGAATGGTGGCGCGCGGTGAACCCGATGTTGCACGCTAGCGTGCGGTCTCCAGCTGGTGGCACAACTCGTAAGCTGTAGCACGAGCGGCTTCCAACATCAGCTGTTGTCTTTGAATCAGCGCTGGCGCGCCGGGTCGAAAACCGGAGACTGAATAGCTGCTGACCGGCGGCGCGCTCCATTGCTGTGCCTTTCTGAACAGCGATACACCAACGCTGTACACATACGTGCCGTCCCGCCTGTCCATGTAGTCGGTCGCCATGAAATAAAACAAATATTGCTGATTCGGGTATGTCCGTGCGCATCTTTCGGTGATGCCACGGGAAAGGGAGTCCGCCAGCTCGTTTACGCTTAGAGTACTGGTGTTAGCAGAACCGACCCAGGAGAAACCCGCGGCATTGGCCGGCATACAAAGGCTCGCGCAAAGCGCCGGCACCACAATCGTAAAGTTGTTCATGCCGTTCCTTCGCGGCGCCGGGAGATCGCTGCGTTATAGGCTGAGAGGCTCTTCAGCATCTGATGGCGTTCCATCAGCCGATACAGCGTCATGCGCGACACACCAAGCTCGGATGCCGCTTGCGTCATGTTGTTGCTGTTTCGGCGCAAAGCATAGGAGATTGCCTGCTGCTCCGCCGTAGCACGGGTCTCTTCTAACGTCACCGTCGGACGCGTGCGCTGGCGCTTCTCCAGTCCTAGGTCGATGGGCGAGATGAGGCGCTCCTCACACATGACTGTTGCCCGCCGCACCCGGTTGATCAACTCACGGACATTTCCCGGCCATAGATGGGCATTCAGGGTGTACAGCGCTTGGCGGGAGAATGCCTTGGCTCTGGTTCGTTCAGCGCGGGAGAACTTGTTTAAGAAGAACTGTGCAAGCAATTCCACGTCGCCCTCTCGTTCCCTAACTGGCGGGATCGTCAAGTTCAATACGCTGAGGCGATAGTACAGGTCGGCGCGAAACTGGCCCGCTTCCAACGCCTTCTCGAGTGAAAGGTTGGTGGCAGCAATAACGCGCACATTCACGGGAATGGGCTGGGGGTTTCCCACGCGCTCAATGGTTTTCTCCTGCAGGAAACGCAGGAGATTTACTTGCAGATCAAGGGGGATATCGCTGATCTCGTCGAGGAAAATGGTGCCACCAACAGCCGCCTCAATGCGGCCAATCCGGCGCGCGTAGGCATCAGTGAAGGCGCCCTTTTCGTGTCCAAATAGCTCGGCCTGGATGAGATTGCGCGGCAGGGCGCCGCAGTTCACGGCGATGAACGGAGCTTGGGCCCGGCGCGAGCGCTTATGAATGGCGAGCGCGGCCAGTTCTTTCCCCGTTCCGCTCTCGCCGGTGATTAAAACTGGTGCATCCGCATTCGCGAGTTTGACTATTGCCCGAAAAACCTCTTTCATCTGCGGGCTGCTGCCGATCATCTCAAAGTTGTGCGGTGCGCTGAAGATCGTCCCGAGCTCGGCTTCCCGGAGTTTGGCCATCCCAAACGCGTGACCTAGGCTCGCCGACAGGCGCGCGGTGTCGGGTGGCATGGTATGGTAGTCAAAGAAATTCGTACAGATGAACTGCGCTAAGTGCAGGCGCAGTGCGGGGTTGTTCGGGAGTAGAGCGACCCATTCCATGCGGGTACTGCTAGCGAGCAACGCCTGCACTTCGGCAAGCACTGCCCCTTCAGCGGTCCCGATCGAGACGAGACCAACATGGAAACGGCGCGATGCCACGTGATCCTGCGCCTCGGACACCTTCCGTGCTGTCTGCAATGACCAGTCAGACAGGCCGAGCTCGAGGGGCGAGGAGGCCAACTGACCAGGGTCCACATACAGTAAGAGCCTGGATACCATTGAGACTCCTGAAGCTCAAGGTATAGATCAAGGTATAGATTTGGCCGGATGTTAACTCTGTCTTGTAGCACAAGTCGACACAAATTAATGACCAATACATATTATTAACTATTGAAGCTGCATTGTGCTGCAGCAGTGCGACGGAACATGTTCGAATGACTGTGCCTCATCAGTGCTGGAGAACCGGCTGGGCCGTGATGCTATTTGCTCAACATGTCGGGAATAGCGGACGGTGGCGCCCAATTGGGTTTGTATCACGGCAATCATTGCATAACATTTGTTGGAATCGATGAAGCGCGATGACTTCGTAATTCCCCACAAAAGCGGACCAAGGCATTAGTACTGTGCTGCCTACAACTCTGCACCTTTCTTGATAGAGACGATTTTCTTTACAGCGCAATCTAGGGTTCATTCCGGATTCACCGCGCCCCTCTGCCCGTGGACGACGCAGTTGTTGATGCCGTCCTTGCCATAGGGCTCCGGTTGGCCGTGCCGAAGATTCGGGCATGGTTGGTTTCGTTATCGGTGAACAGCAGCGGGACGCTGCCCTCGCAAAGGTGATAGTGGACCAGCGGTTCCTGGAACAGCGGGTCTGTATGGTGCGCCTGCACCACGCTGCGTTCAGTTCCCTTCATCGCCTGGACACCGGCTTCGAGCCACCGTCCGGCCAGCACCAGGTGTTGCGGAACCACAATGTCGGCAGCACATGGACAGCAGCAGCCTCCTTGCCTCGGTTGCACACGCTGACTACAGCGAGGGATCGGCAGCCCGAATGACTGCGCGACACCTAGGAATGCCCGGTCCCAGCAGCGTGACTCGCGCAAGGTGCGGCTGACTTCGGGTGGCGGTGTAACACCAATGATACGTCGATAAACTTGCTGCAACGACACACACCTAAGCCGGCCTTCGTGCTCTCGAGGCTCTTGGATTCTTAGTCCAAGTTGAATGTAATGAGGCACCTCAAACGTATCAGTCTTGCTACAACAGCGGATGCATCTGGTTCACGATGTGGACGCTACTTTCAACGGGAAAGCGATCAGATTCAGAGTCTTCCACTCGATGGCACGTCATATGC
>JBGQKF010000099.1:0-11008 GCA_041499435.1 Gammaproteobacteria bacterium | reverse complement strand
TGATTGGGTTTGATCAGCACCGCGTTACACGCGCGCTGCGCAGCCGCCTCGTCCACCAGCGCGGCATTGGTAACCAGATAGTCGTCGCCGATGATCTGCACACGTTGCCCCATCGCGGCGGTGAAGCGGGCCATGCCCACGGCATCGTCCTCGGCCATCGGGTCCTCGACCGACACGATCGGAAAGCGCTCGATCCACCGGCTCAGCAGTTCGGCCAGTCCGTCACTGTCGAACTCCCGGCCCTCGAGCCCGAAGCGATAACGCCCATTACGCCCGAACTCCGAAGCCGCAATGTCGAGTGAAATGGCGATTTCATCGCCTGCGGCATAACCGGAGCGTTCGATGGCAAGCACGAGCATTTCGAGTGCTTCCTCGTTGCTGGTGAAGGCAGGCCAGAAGCCGCCTTCATCGGCCACGCCCTGGAGCAGGCCGCGCTCCTGCATGAGCTTGCCGGCGGCGAGATACACCTCGGCGATCATGGCGAGCGCTTCGTCGAAGCTCGCGGCGGTAAGGGCCATGACCATGAAATCCTGAATGTCGACACGTCGTCCGGCATGGGCGCCGCCGCCGAAGATCTGAATCTCCGGCAGCGGTATGCGCATCGGGCCGCCCGCAGCGAGATAGCGATACAGCGGTTCACCGGCGGCGTTCGCCGCTGCATGCAGCACCGCCATCGATGCCGCGATCATGGCGTTGCCCCCCAGGCGCGACTTGGTTGGCGTCGCGTCGAGCGCGATCAGCACGCGGTCGATTTCGCTCTGTATCGTCGCATCGCGGCCGATGAGCGCGGGGGCAATCAGATGGTTTACGTTGGCGACGGCGCGCTTCACATCGAAGCCGCCAAGCGCTTGACCGCCATCGCGTAGATCCTGGGCTTCTCGCGACCCGCGCGAGGCGCCCGCCGGTGCGATCGCGCGTCCCAGCGCGCCGCATGCCAGCGTCACTTCGGCTTCCACCGTTGGACGTCCGCGCGAATCCCACACGCGCCGCGCTTTCATCCCTGCAATGGTGGTATCAGCCATTTGCCAGAAAGATTCAGTGAGGTTGCGCCCGCGGCGCGACCGTGGCTTGCCAGCTCGCGACGATGTCGCCAAGGTGTCTCGAGGGCTCGCGCAAGAATCGCCGGGCGACAACACGCACCAGCTCGCGCTGATGCTCTTGCGTAATGTATTCCACCGGCGATTTGCCATCGACGCGCGCGAGCAGCAATCCCGGCAGCAGATGCGCCGTGCGCGCTTCGAGCTGCGCCTGCGGTTCCCAGGTGACGCCTTCGAGGTAGGCGCGTGCGAGCGCGTCGAAGCACGCGAGATAAGCGGCGGTCGATTGCGGGCGCCACACGCACTTCAACAGCATGTGATTCAGACAGAACGCGAGATCGAACGCCGGATCGCCATACCAGGCGCATTCGGCGTCGAGAAATACCGGGCCATGCGCTCCGCAAAGAATGTTCTTCGGACTCACGTCGCCGTGCACCAGCGCGAGCTTGGTGCTCCCAGTGATTTCGATCAGATGCGCGAGCGGCGAAGCGAGATCAGGATGCGCCCTTGCAGTCGCGGTGAGATAAGGCTCTAAGCGGATCGGGAAGAAGATATGGTCGGTCGCAAACTGGCGTGCGAGATCGGTGCGGTTCGCAGTGTGCGCATGTATGGATGCGATACGGGTTCCGACCAGAGCTGCGAACGCGGGCTGCGCTCGACCTTCGAGCAACTGCGATTTCCACACCGGGTAGTGCTCGGGATCGAGGTACGACATGGCGAACGTGCCGGACTGCGCATCTTCACCCAGCACGCGCGGCACCGCGGTCGGCTCGATCAACGCCGCGACTTTCATCCAGGCTACCTCCCAGCGATTGCGTTCCACCGGCGCTTGCCAGTCCGCCTGCACTTTGAGCTTGGGCAGCGCGCGCTTCAGGCAGATCGACCCGCTTGGCAGATCGACACGCACGATGTCCGAGGACACGCCGCCGGCGAGCGGCACCAGCGGCGGCGCTGGCGCATCGGGCGCAGTGAGACCCATCCGGTTGAGCGCCGCGGCGAATGCTCGCTGACTGGCGCCGTCGGCTGCGTTTGGTGGCATGTGCGGTGCGTCGACGGGTGTATGCTGCTCGAGGTGCGCTGCGCGTAACGAACATGAAAGCGAAGCAGCCCGCTTAAACTGTAGCATATTCGTCACCTCGTATCGTCGTTCACTCAAGATGCGGTTTGTGCTTGCCCTGGACCAGGGGACCACCAGCTCGCGCGCGGTCCTGTTCGACGCTGCCGGTGAGATGCGCGCGCTGGCGCAGCGCGAAACGACGCAGCTGTTCCCCCGGCCTGGATGGGTCGAGCAAGACCCGCTCGAAATCTGGCGCACGCAGCTGGAATGTGCACAAGAGGCGCTGGCCTCCGCAAATGTGGGTGCTCGAGACATCGCAGCGATCGGCATCACCAATCAGCGCGAGACCACGATCGTCTGGGATCGCGACACCGGGGAGCCCCTGTACAACGCGATCGTCTGGCAGGACCGGCGTACGGCCCAGATGTGCGACAAGCTCAAAGCCGAAGGCCTGCAGGCGCTGTTCCAGGGCCGCACCGGACTGGTGCTGGACGCTTACTT
The DNA here is from genome assembly GCA_041499435.1 of Gammaproteobacteria bacterium. Lineage (GTDB taxonomy): Bacteria > Pseudomonadota > Gammaproteobacteria > Burkholderiales > SHXO01 > SHXO01. The sequence goes on along the minus strand of JBGQKF010000099.1, from coordinate 8,413 downwards.
CTCCGGGACCAAGCTGCGCTGGATCCTGGACCACGTCGCGGACGCACGCAAACGAGCAGAGGCCGGCAAGCTTTGCTTCGGCACTGTCGACAGCTGGCTCATCTGGCAGCTGACCGGAGGCGCGCAGCACATCACCGACGCGACCAATGCCGCGCGCACCCTGCTGTTCAATGTGCACAGCACCGATTGGGACGACAAGCTGCTGGGCCTGCTCGGCGTGCCGCCCAGCGTGCTGCCCAGAGTAGTCGGCTGTTCCGAGGTGTCCGCACACACGCTGCCGGCCTTGCTCGGCGCCGCAATTCCGATTGCCGGTATTGCCGGCGACCAGCAGGCGGCATTGTTCGGTCAGCGATGCATCGCACCGGGCATGGTGAAGAACACCTACGGCACCGGTTGCTTCATGCTCATGAATACCGGAGAGCGTCCGGTCGCCTCGACTCAGGGCCTCATCACGACGGTGGCATGGCGGCTGGGGACACACAAGAGTTACGCGCTCGAAGGCAGCATCTTCATCGCGGGCGCTGCAATCCAGTGGTTGCGCGATGGACTGGGGCTGATCCGCAATGCAAGCGATGTCAACGTACTGGCTGCAAGCGTGCCCGACAATGGCGGTGTGTTCCTGGTACCTGCATTCGCGGGCTTGGGCGCGCCACATTGGGATCCGTACGCGCGAGGCGCAGTGGTCGGGTTGACGCAGGGTTCCACGGCGGCGCACCTCGCTCGTGCGACGCTGGAATCGATCGCCTACCAGACGGCGGACATTCTCGACGCGATGCAGGCCGATTCCAGGATCGCGCTCAAGGAACTGCGTGTGGATGGTGGCGCCACCCGCAGCGACCTGCTGATGCAGTTCCAGGCCGATGTCCTGGATGTTCCCGTGATCCGGCCGCGGCTCCTGGAGTCGACCGCGATGGGCGCCGCCTACCTGGCCGGCCTGGCGGTGGGTTACTGGTCGGATGCCGCTGAGCTCGATGCGCAATGGAAACCGGAGCGGGTGTTCGAGCCCGATATGGCGTCCGGCGAGCGCGAAAGACTGAAGGCAATGTGGCGTCAAGCCGTTACCCGATGTAAGGGGTGGGCTGGAGCGGAGTGAAACGCATGCCAGCGTATTGCCGATACTCACCAAGCGAGTCAATAACGATTGACAAGGGACTGATTTTATTAGTAGTGTAACGATCTTATCGGCTGGAAGTGGCTGATTCCCTGCACCACGAGATCATGGCCAAGATCGCGATCTTCAACCAGAAGGGCGGTGTCGGGAAGACGACGACGTCGCTCAATCTGTCTGCGGCGCTGACGCACCGCGGACAGACGCCGCTCGCCATCGACCTCGACCCTCAGGCCCATCTGTCTGCCATCACCGGTACCGCAGTCAACAACGCAGAAGACAGCATCTTCAGCTTCTACGAGACGCAAAAGCGCCTGTCCGATCTGATTCGCGATGGGCACGGTGGCTGGCCGGTCATTCCCGCCCACGTCGAGCTCTCCAAGGTCGATTCGCAGTATGGCAAGGGTCCCCAGGTGTTGAACCGCCTCAATCAGGGGATCATCAAGGAGAACCTCAACACCGGGCGCCCGATACTGATCGATTGCTGTCCGCTGCTCGGCGTATTGAGCCTGAATGCCATCTTCGCGTGCGACCGATTGCTGATCCCGGTATCAGCGGACTGGCTTGCCGTGAAGGGCGTGCTGCAGGTGGAAAAAACGCTCAAGGCATTGGAGCACGTGTTCAAGCGCCGGGTCCCGCGGCGGTATGTAGTCACGCGTTTCGATTCCCGCCGACGCATGTCGCACGAGATCTATCGCCAGGTCCAGGAGCGTTATGGCGACGAGCTATGCAAGACGCGTATCGCGGAGAACGTGAGCCTCGCGGAAAGTCCAGCCTCGAACGAGGATGTGTTTACGCATGCTCCGGGCAGCAGAGGAGCGCAGGACTACGAGGCGTTGCTGGATGAATTGATTGAGACGGGTTTCTTGGAGTAGCGGAACAATCGGGACTTAGGCTGGACCTGCTTTCACTCTAGTGGCGAATCCTTGCGTGTGGCCTTGCACCACAATCGCAACGCAGCGAACTCAGGATGCCTTCTCTTTGTCCTGCCGCGAGATCAGAGAAATGATTCCGTCCATATCAAATGCTTCGTCCCGCCCCGCCTGTTGCACCGACTTCGACTCGAGAATTTCGCAATGGCGGTAGATCTGATTGAGTTTGCGCTCGGCGTCAGCCTGATCTTTCCCGGGAATCAGCAGATTGTCGACGACCAGCCCGCTGCGCGTGCGGATTTTGAAGCCAAACTTGGTCATTGATCGAGTCCCCTGATGGCTTGCCTGCAACATTCTACTCCCCCGGCGGCTAAACGTCGCTGTATCAAGATGTTTACGGCCACTTTTACGATGACTTGAGAACGATGCGCGGTAATGTCCTTGTGAAGCAGGAAGCAAAGGTCATGCTCTCCGGTACATCTCGTAGTGTATCTATAAAGAGACATGTCTTGAACAAGAAACTGGGCCGGACCTCCAGATTGCGATTGCAGCAATCAATTCGGTGACATTTCAGCGCAACATGACTGTCATGAGTGCGTTCGCTTTGAGATCCGCGAACGTTTACCCGCATGCGTGCCGGTAGGATAATGCGTGGCACAACTACGATACGGAGACCTGCAATGAGTGCTGTCCTAGCGAAAACCGGGGCCGACATCGAGACCCTGCTCGGTGCGGAAGCTGCCAATCTGCTCAACTATGTTTGCAAAGGGATTCGCAAGGAGTCGCTGCATCTACCGGGGCCCGACTTCATCGATCGCGTGGTGGCGATGAGCGACCGTCCGGTGCCGGTGCTACGCAACCTCCAGCAGTTGTTCAACCATGGGCGGCTGGCCGGCACGGGCTACGTTTCCATCCTGCCGGTGGATCAGGGCATCGAGCATAGTGCCGGGGCCTCGTTCGCGAAGAATCCACCGATGTTCGATCCGGAATCCATCGTCAAGCTGGCAATCGAGGGTGGCTGCAACGCCGTCGCGTCGACGCTGGGTGTGCTCGGGGCTTGCGCACGCAAGTACGCGCACAAGATTCCGTTCCTGCTCAAGTTCAATCACAACGAGTTTCTGACTTATCCGAACAAGTACGATCAGATCGCATTCGCCAGCGTCAAGCAGGCGCGCGACATGGGTGCGGTGGCGGTGGGAGCGACGATTTACTTCGGTTCCGCTGAGTCTTCCCGCCAGATCGTTGAAGTCGCCCAGGCGTTTCAAGCGGCCCACGAGATGGGCATGGCGACGGTGCTGTGGTGCTACCTGCGCAACAGCGCGTTCAAGAAAGACAAGGACTATCACCTGTCCGCCGATCTGACCGGCCAGGCCAACCATCTCGGCGTCACCATCGAGGCCGATATCATCAAGCAGAAGCTGCCGGAGAATAACGGTGGCTACAACGTACTCAACACCAAGGAAAATCCCTACGGCAAGACCGACAAGCGCATCTACACTGAGCTCGCTAGCGATCATCCGATCGATCTCACCCGCTATCAGGTCGCCAACTGCTATATGGGACGCGCGGGGTTGATCAACTCCGGTGGCGCTTCGGGTGAGAATGACTTCGCCGAAGCGGTGCGCACCGCCGTCATCAACAAACGCGCCGGCGGGATGGGCCTGATCTCGGGACGCAAGGCGTTCCAGCGACCCATGGCGGAGGGCGTCAAGCTCCTCAATGCCATCCAGGATGTCTATCTCGACAAGCGTGTGACTGTGGCTTGACGGCAGCGGAGTGGCCGGGAATGTCGCTCCGGTCCTGGGGGCTCATGCTGTCGCTTGGCGGTTTGCTCATGCCGAGCCTCGCGGCCGCCTCTGCGCCCAGTAGCGATGAAGAGGCGCTCGTGACTCTGCACCAACAGATCATCGATCTGATCGGCGAGCCGCGTTGCGAAAACATCGTGCATTGCCGGCTGCTCGCGCTCGGCTCACGGCCTTGCGGCGGCGCTGCGGAGTACCTCGCGTACTCGAGCATCGTCGGCAGACGCGACGTGCTCGAGGCGAAGGCGTACGAGTACGGCTTTTTGCAGGAAGAGGTCAATCGGGCACGCGCAGTGAGCGGTACCTGCGACGTGCTCCCTCAGCCGCGGGTTGCGTGCGTCAACGGCCGCTGCACGCTCAACTCGGATCGACGCTAGCCCGATGCGGGCTAGACGTAAAGCACTGGCGACCCAGCTCATCCCGAGTCTGGGTGTGTCCGACATCGATCGATCGGTCGGGTTCTATCGGCAGTTCTTCGGGTTTCGCGTCGTCGACTCTTATGAGGTGGAGGGCCACATGGCATGGTGCTGGATGCAGGTTGGCAATGCCAATCTGATGCTGCAGCAACTCAGCGCCGAGCGGCAGATCACGCTCGATCCCGCCATCGGGCAAAGCTGGGTCCTCTATATCCGCCCTGACGACCTGGGCAAACTGCATGCGCGTCTCGCCGAGGGCGGGTTCCCGGTCAGCGAGATCGCTCAGACGTCATACGGAGCCACCGAGTTTTTCGTGTCCGATCCCGACGGCTATGAGCTGTGGATCTCCGTTCCCGCCGGTCACGGCGATGACGACGAAGAGGAAGAAGAGACCGAAGAGGGTGAAGACGACGACTACGATGACGAGGACGACGAAGAAGAAGAGGAAGAGGAATGGAAGGTTCGACGCTGAGCCAGCTCAGACGCGCAGCGCGCAACCGGCCTCGTGTTTAACTTTGCGACTCGTTTCAGAGCCGATTTCCACGTAACGACGCGACTTGCGCACGCACCGTCTCCGGCGTAGCGGCATAAGCCGGGATAGGCGCGCCGACGTTGAGCTCGATTACGGCAAACAAACGGCGTGGCGCTTTGAAAAACGCCGGCCCGTCCTTGCGGCTGAACAGGCTGCCCCACAACCCGCGCAATGCCATCGGAATCACCGGTACCGGGTTCGCGTCCACGATCTGTTTGATCCCTTTTTTGAAAGGCCCGAGCTCGCCATCTCTGGTGATGCTTCCCTCCGGAAAGATCGCGACCAGATCCCCATCAGCGAGCGCGCGCGACACTTCGGCGTAGGCGGCTTCGAGCATCGCCGGATTTTCCTTGTACGGCGCGATCGGAATCGCCTTGGCGGTGCGGAACACGAAGCTCAAAATCGGTATGCGGAAGATCTTGTGATCCATGACGAAGCGGATCGGGCGCGGGCTCCCCGCCAGAATGACGGCGGCATCGACGAAGCTCACGTGATTGCACGTGAGCAGAGCCGGGCCCTGCTCGGGGATATTCTCGAGACCGGTCTTACGCAGGCGATAGATCGAGTGGATCAGCATCCACGCGAGGAAGCGCATGAGGAATTCGGGCACCAGCAGGTAGATGTAGAGCGCCACGGCCGCGTTCAGCACGGCGGCGGCGAGAAACAGCTGCGGGATAGTGCCGCCCGCCTGCAGCACGAAGGCCCCGAACAGCGCGGCAACGACCATGAACAGCGCGTTCAAAATATTGTTCGCCGCGATGACGCGCGACACGTGCGCCGGATCCGAGCGTAACTGGACCAGCGAATAGAGCGGCACGATATAAAAGCCGCCGAATGCACCGATCAGCACCAGGTCGGCGATGATGCGCCAGCTTCCCGGCATGGCCAGGAACGCCGCCAGGCTCTCAGATGCAATCGTGCCTTTGGCCGGGCTTGCGAAGCACAGGTCCAGAATGAACAGGGTCAAGCCGATCGAGCCGAACGGCACCAGCCCGATCTCGACCTTGTGTCCGGAAAGCCGTTCGCACAGCAGCGAGCCGAGTCCGACCCCGATCGCGAACACTGCGAGCAGCAATGTCACCATCGTCTCGTGGCCGCCGAGATGACTCCTGGCATAGTCGGGAAACTGCGCCAGCATCATCGCGCCCATAAACCAGTACCAGGAGATCCCGAGCACCGAAAGGAACACCGCACGATTGCCGCGCGCGTACTGAATCGTGCGCCAGGTGACTGGAATCGGATTCCAGTTGACCCGCAGGCCCGGATCGGGGGCCGGTGCGCGCGGCACCGAACGGCTCGCCAGATAGCCGGCGATCGCAACCAGCAGCGTCGCAGCGGGCACCAGAGTGCTCGCTCCTTCCGGACGCGCCATCAACACGCCGGCGATGATCGTGCCGAACAGAATGGCGACGAACGTGCCCGACTCCACCAGCGCGTTGCCTCCCACCAGCTCGCGCTCGTGGAGCTGCTGCGGCAGGATTGCATACTTCACCGGGCCGAACATGCTCGAATGCATCCCGAGCATGAACAGTGCAACGAACAGTAGAACCACGTGATGCGTCACGAATCCCACTGTGCCCACCAGTGCGATCGCGATCTCGAACAGCTTCACCAGCCGGATGATGCGCGAGCGCTCGTACTTGTCGGCCAGCTGGCCGGCGGTAGCCGAGAACAGAAAGAAGGGCAGGATGAATATCCCGCCCGCCAGGTTCACCAGGATCCCCGGGTCCAGGCTCGATGCCTGCGCCGCCTGAAACGTGAGCAACAGCACCATCGCGTTCTTGAACAGATTGTCGTTGAGCGCGCCCAGAAACTGCGTAAGGAAAAACGGCAGAAAGCGGCGGGTACGCAGAAGCTCAAACTGATTGCTGGCTTCGTTCGACGGGGTGGGGTTGGATGGCATGATGGCGTTCGAGGTTAGCTGCCGGCGACCAGAGCAAACATCATGCGCGAAATGCTTGCGGCCGCCGGAATGATTTGGGCGGCCGCATACGGTCAATTGCGCACAGACGTCCTTAGAGCAGCGGCACCATAAGCAGAGCGACGATGTTGATGATCTTGATGAGTGGATTGACCGCCGGACCGGCGGTATCCTTGTAGGGATCGCCCACCGTGTCTCCGGTCACAGCGGCCTTGTGCGTCTCCGAGCCCTTGCCGCCGTAGTGTCCGTCTTCGATGTACTTCTTGGCGTTGTCCCAGGCGCCGCCGCCGGTCGTCATGGAGATGGCGACGAATAGACCGGTGACGATGGTGCCGATCAGTAGGCCGCCGAGAGCGCGGATGCCGCCTCCGGGTCCCATCAGCCAGTTCATCAGAACGACGAGCACGATAGGCACCAGCACGGGAAGCAGTGAGGGCACGATCATTTCTTTGATCGCTGCGCGCGTCAGCATATCCACCGCCCGCGAGTAATCCGGCTTGGCTGTACCTTCCATGATTCCGGCGATCTCTTTGAACTGCCGGCGCACTTCGTTCACCACCGCACCGGCGGCGCGACCGACGGCCTCCATCGCCATCGCACCGAACAGGTACGGCACCAGGCCGCCGATGAACAGCCCGATGATGACCGCGGGATCGGACAACTCGAATCCCTTCACCACGGCGTTGGGGCCGAGTTTGTTCATCGCCTCCAGGTTGTGGGTGTAATCGGCGAACAGGACCAGCGCGGCGAGACCGGCCGAGCCGATCGCGTAACCTTTGGTGACGGCCTTGGTCGTGTTGCCCACCGCATCCAGTGGATCGGTCACGGCGCGGATGGCGGGCGGCAGCTCGGCCATCTCGGCGATGCCACCGGCATTGTCAGTGATCGGTCCGTACGCATCCAGCGCAACGATCATCCCGGTCATCGACAGCATGGCGGTCGCGGCCACCGCGATGCCGTACAAGCCCGCAAGGTAATACGCTGCCCAGATGGAAACGCAGACGGCGATCACCGGCAGTGCAGTGGCTTTCATCGAAATGCCGAGACCCGCGATGATGTTGGTGGCGTGACCGGTCTGCGATGCGGCCGCGATGTGACGCACCGGCGCGTACTCGGTGGCGGTGTAGTACTCGGTGATGACCACCATCGCAGCGGTGAGCGCCAGACCGACCAGGGTGGCGCCGTAGATCGGCAGCCAGACCGGGCCCATGAGCCATTGCGTGACCGGCAGGAAGGCGATGGCGGCCAGCACGCCCGACCAGATCACCCCCTTGTAGAGCGCGTTCATGATCTTGCCGCCCTCGGTGGCCTTGACGAAGAACGTACCGATGATCGAGGCGATGATCGATACCCCGCCGAGCACGAGCGGGTAGATGACGGCGTTGACAGCCATGTCGTGCATGACCAGACCGCCGAGCAGCATGGTCGCCACGATAGTCACTGCGTAGGTTTCGAACAGGTCAGCCGCCATGCCCGCGCAGTCGCCGACGTTATCGCCCACGTTATCGGCGATGACGGCTGGGTTGCGTGGATCGTCTTCGGGAATGCCGGCTTCCACCTTGCCCACGAGGTCTGCACCCACGTCCGCACCTTTGGTGAAGATGCCCCCGCCCAGACGCGCGAAGATGGAGATGAGCGAGCCGCCGAAGGCCAAGCCGATCAGCGCGTGCAGGGCGATGTCAGCGTCGCCCGACAGCGCAAGCGCAATCCAGAAATAGCCTGCAACCCCGAGCAGGGCAAGTCCCACGACCAGCATGCCGGT
>JBGQKF010000098.1:0-11050 GCA_041499435.1 Gammaproteobacteria bacterium | reverse complement strand
CCAGAAGCGGCCCGCGTCCGGATAGGTCGGGATGTCCTCGAAGATGATCTTGGTCGCGCCGACGGCAAGTGGACCATAGCAGCCGTAGCTGTGGCCGGTTACCCAGCCGACGTCGGCCGTACACCAGAACACATCCGTGGTCTTGTGATCGAACACCCAATCCATGGTCAGCATCGTCCACAGCAGATAACCGTCGGTGGTATGCTGCACGTCTTTGGGCTTGTTGGTAGATCCTGACGTATACAGGATGAACAGCGGATGTTCCGCGTCGACCCACACCGGCTCGCATGTCTTGCCTTGGCCGCGGATCGCGTCGTCCCACCACTTGTCGCGCGGCTCCTGCATCGGGATGGTGCTGCCGGTGCGCTGGTAGACAATGACATGCTGCACGCTCTCACAACCGCCCATGGCAAATGCTTCGTCGACTGCCGCCTTGAGCGGCACTTCCTTCCCGCCTCGGAAGCCACCGTCCGCGGTGATCACCGCAACGGCGCCGGCATCGATGATGCGCTCCTGCAGGCTCTTCGCCGAGAAGCCGCCGAACACGACGGAATGCGTAAGCCCGAGTCGCGCACAGGCTTGCATCGCCACCACCACTTCGATGCTCATCGGCATGTACACGATGACGCGGTCGCCTTTCTTCAGGCCGAGCGCCTTCAGCCCGTTGGCCAACTGGCAGACCTTGGCGTGCAATTCCTGGTACGTGATGCGGGTAACCTTGCCATCGTCGGCCTCGAAGATGATCGCTACTTTGTCCGGCTGCGTACCGAGGTGTCGATCCAGGCAGTTGTAGGAAACGTTAAGCTCGCCATCGGGAAACCACTTGAAGAACGGAGCGTTGGTCTCGTCGAGGACGTGCTTGAACGGCTTATGCCATAGCAGGCGGCTGCGTGCCTGACGCCCCCAGAAGCCCTCGAAGTCGTGCGCGGCCTCATCGCACAACGCCTGATAGGCGGCCATTCCAGAAACGTTCGCATTCGCCGCAAAGCCGGCGGGCGGCGGAAAGGTCCGGCTTTCGGTGAGAACCGACTCGATCGTGCTCATGATTTACCTCCTCCAATTGGTTATCCAGCGCGATATCAGCCGCCTTGGCTGTGATTATAAGGCACACATGAGTAGTGTCGGGCTGGGACCTGCGAGAGCGAGCCGGCGCAGCGCTCGAATCCACAATCGCTCATCGCGCAGGGCAGTGGTGTTAGAATTCGATCTTTGTTCGCGCCGCGCACCACGCGCGTATTTTTCAGGCCGCTCATGACCGCCATCAGGCAGGACCACTTCGTCGACAGCATCGCGGATGCGCTGCAGTTCATCTCGTACTATCACCCGATGGACTACATCCAGGCACTGGGCGAGGCCTATGCAAGAGAAGAGTCGCCGGCAGCGAAGGATGCAATCGCGCAAATCCTGACCAACTCGCGCATGTGCGCCGAGGGTCACCGTCCGATCTGTCAGGACACCGGCATCGTCGTGGTGTTTCTCAAGGTCGGGATGGAGGTACGCTGGGAAGGCGCTACCATGGGCCTCACCGAAATGGTGAACGAAGGCGTGCGCCGTGCCTACCTGCATCCGGATAATGTGCTGCGCGCCTCGATCGTGGCCGATCCCGCAGGCGGGCGCAAGAACACCCGCGACAATACGCCGGCTGTCATTCACACGGAGATCGTCCCGGGCGCCACGGTCGAGGTGACGGTGGCGGCCAAGGGCGGCGGCTCGGAGAACAAAGCGAAGTTCACCATGCTCAACCCATCCGATAGCATCGTGGACTGGGTAGTGAAAACTGTGCCCACCATGGGTGCGGGCTGGTGTCCGCCCGGCATGCTCGGCATCGGCATCGGCGGCAGCGCGGAGAAAGCGATGCTGCTCGCCAAAGAAGCGCTGATGGAGCCGATCGACATGCACGACCTCAAGCTCCGCGGCCCCGTCAATCGGGTCGAGGAGCTGCGCATCGAGCTCTACGACAAGGTCAATGCGCTGGGCATCGGTGCGCAAGGCCTCGGCGGCTTGAGCACGGTGCTCGACGTGAAGATTCGCGATTACCCGACGCACGCCGCCTCGCTCCCGGTGGCGATCATTCCCAACTGCGCAGCGACGCGACACGCACATTTCGTCCTCGATGGCAGCGGCCCCGCGCATCTGGAAGCCCCGCGGCTCGATGAATGGCCGAAAGTGGAATGGAAGCCTGCACCGCATTCGCGCCGCGTGAACCTCGATACGGTGACGCGCGAAGAAGTAGCGACGTGGCAGCCGGGCGAGACGCTGCTCCTGTCCGGGAAGTTGCTCACCGGACGTGACGCCGCCCACAAGCGCATCGCTGATCTGTTCGCGAAGGGGCAGCCGCTGCCCGCGGGCGTGGACTTCCGCAACCGCTTCATCTACTACGTCGGCCCGGTGGATCCGGTGGGCAAAGAAGTGGTAGGGCCAGCGGGTCCGACTACGGCCACGCGCATGGATAAATTCACCGAGATGATGCTGGACAAGACCGGCCTGCTCGGCATGATCGGCAAGGCCGAGCGCGGGCCAGCCGCGATCGAGGCGATTCGCAAACACCGCGCGGTGTACCTGATGGCAGTCGGCGGCGCAGCGTACCTCGTGTCGAAAGCGATTCGCGCCTCGCGCACGGTCGCGTTCGCGGATCTCGGCATGGAAGCGATCTACGAGTTCGAGGTCGCCGACATGCCGGTCACCGTCGCGGTGGATTCCATGGGTACATCGGTGCACCAGACCGGGCCCGAGCAATGGCGCGCGAAGATCGGGAAGATCCCGGTGAGCGTTGCGTGAGCAGCATGCAAAGGGTGCGCAGTGAAGTAGACGCAGCGCCGGGGCGCGCAGCGTGGCTGGAGGTGTTTCACCCTTCATCCTTCACGCTTCGCCCTTCACGTTTTTCAACGGCGGGCCTCCCCGCATTGCAAGGGAGTGAATCTGGTCAGGTCCGGAAGGAAGCAGCCACAGCTCATTCTTGCAAGTGCCGGGGTTCAGGCTCGCCACCCTATTCGCAGCCCCCGGCATGAGTCAATCGACCTTGCTGGGTGAAGAAGCACCGTCAGCAGCCGGCGTCACGCAGGCGCTCGCCCGCAAGTGGCGCCCGCGCAGCTTCGAGCAGATGGTCGGGCAGGAGCACGTGGTGCGCGCACTCTCGAATGCGCTTGCCCAGAATCGTCTGCACCATGCCTATCTGCTGACCGGCACACGCGGCGTCGGTAAGACCACGCTGGCGCGTGTGATCGCCAAGGCGCTCAATTGCGAGACCGGCATTACCGCGAAACCGTGCGGTGTCTGTTCGGCGTGCGTCGAAATCGATTCCGGCCGTTTCGTCGATCTGCTCGAGCTCGATGCGGCCTCCAATACGCAGGTCGACAACATGCGCGAGCTGCTCGAGAACGCGCTGTACATGCCTACGCGCGGGCGCTTCAAGGTCTACATCATCGACGAAGTGCACATGCTCTCCCGCTCCGCCTTCAACGCCATGTTGAAGACGCTGGAAGAGCCGCCGGCGCACGTCAAGTTCATCCTCGCGACCACCGATCCGCAGAAGGTGCCGGTGACCGTGCTCTCGCGCTGCCTGCAGTTCAATCTGAAGCAGATTCCCACGCACCAGATCCGAGACCGGCTCGAGTATATCCTCGGAGAGGAGGGCGTACAGTTCGAGGCGGTGGCGCTCGATCGCATTGCGCGCGCGGCGCAGGGCAGCTTGCGCGATGCGCTGAGCCTGCTCGATCAGGCGATCGCGCATGGTGGCGGGCAAGTCGCCGAAGAATCAGTGCGCTCGATGCTGGGTGCGGTAGACCGTTCCTATCTCCATGCCATCGTTGAGGCGCTGTCCAAACGCGACGGCCCGCGCCTGCTTGAACTGGCCGACGAGATGCAGGAGCGCAGCTTGAATTTCGAGGCCGCGCTGCAGGATCTCGCCTCGTTGTTGCATCGAATCGCGCTCGCGCAGATGGTGCCCGGGGCGCTCGACAATGACGATCCCGAGCGCGAAGCGATCCGCGCGCTCGGAGCCGCCATCTCGGCCGAGGACCTGCAGCTCTACTATCAGATCGCGCTGCAGGGCCGTGCCGACTTCGCTGTGGCACCCGACGACTACGCGGCGTTCACCATGCCGCTGCTGCGCATGCTGGCATTTACGCCCGGAAGTCCCGGGGAGCCACGACCTGCGAGTGAGCCCGCCCCGGCACGTCAGACGCAGACGGTGAGTCGGTCCCCATCGAAGGCTGCGACGGTGGAACGTGCCGCTGGTGCTCCCGTCCTTGAACCCAGGGCGGAAGCAGCGCCCGCGCCGGCTGCAACTGAGCGTCCCGCCGCCGATTCTGTCGCGCACGAAAGCTCTGCGGCAACGCCCGGGCAGAAATTGGATTGGCTCGGTCTCATCGCCGGGCTCAAGCTCGGCGGCATGGCGCGCATGCTGGCGCAGCACAGCGAGCTCGTTGCCCACGATGCCGATCGCATGGAGCTGCGCGTGCCCGAGGCACATCGTCATCTGCTGGAAAAGCCGTATCGCGACAAGCTGCAGGGGGCCGTCGAGGAGCACTTCAAACGCAGAGTCCGGCTGGAGTTCACCCTGGGCGAGGCCACCGGGAACACGCCGGCCGAACGCGCAGACCAGGAACGCCAGACGCGCCAGCGCGACGCCATCGCAGCCATCGATCGCGATCCGTTCGTGCGTGAACTGGTGGAAGATTTCGATGCCCGAGTGATAGACGAGTCGATTCGTCCGCTCGAGGCTGAGCCCACGCACGACGCGTCTCACCTCGCGCAGGCGCCGCCGGAGGCCGGGGACTCTCGCTAGATCAAAAACCGCGCGCCGCCCACGTGGCGGGGACGCACAGGTGAACATCGATTTTCAATCGAGGAGCACGCCGCTATGATGAAAGGTCAGTTGGCCGGGCTGATGAAGCAGGCCCAGCAGATGCAGGAAAACATGAAGCGCGTTCAGGAGGAGCTCGCCACGCTGGAGGTGGAAGGCCAGTCGGGCGCCGGTCTGGTGAAGGTCGTGATGACCTGCCGTCACGACGTGAAGCGGGTGAGCATCGATCCGAGCCTGCTCGCCGACGACAAGGACATGCTGGAAGATCTGGTGGTCGCCGCATTCAACGATGCCGTGCGCAAGGTGGAGAGCACCACGCAGGAAAGGATGGGCGCGCTTACCACCGGCATGGGACTGCCGCCGGGGATGAAGCTCCCGTTTTGAACAGCGTGAAGGGTGAAGAGTGAAGAGTGAAGGGTGGGCGCCGCAGCGCGGCGCCAATCGATTGGTACTGGAGCTCTCGGGCGATGGACTAGGCAGTAGAGCACTTGCTCTTCACCCTTCACTCTTCACTCTTCACTCTTCATTCGTCACCCTTCACCCTTCACGCTTCACTCTTCACGCGCAGCAATGAACACCCCGTCGTCCCTCCAGGAGCTGGTCGAGTCGCTGCGCTGTCTGCCCGGTGTCGGGCCGAAGTCTGCGCAACGCATGGCCTACCATCTCCTGCAACGGGATCAGGCCGGTGCCGCGCGTCTGGGCCGGGCGCTCGAGCAGGCGCTCTCGCTCATCCGTCATTGCGAGCGGTGCAACACCTTTACCGAACAGTCGGTATGCGAGCTGTGCCGCTCGCCTCGTCGCGATAACGCGCTGTTGTGCGTCGTGGAGACGCCGGCCGATCTGCTGATGATGGAGCAGGCGCAGTGCTATCGCGGGCAGTACTTCGTGCTGATGGGGCGGCTGTCGCCACTGGACGGCATTGGCCCGCGTGAGCTGCATCTGGACCGACTGGTGCGCCGCGCGGCCGACGGCGAAGTCAAAGAGATCGTGCTCGCCACGAACTTCACCGTAGAGGGCGAGGCTACCGCGCACTACATCAGCGAGATTCTGCGTGCCAAGGGACTCAAGGTAAGCCGCATCGCGCGCGGCTTGCCGGTCGGCGGCGAGCTCGAGCATGTCGACAGCGGTACGCTGGCGCAGGCCGTGATCGAGCGCAGAGAAGTGTGACCCCAAGCCTTCGCATCCCATGCAGAGGTTGCGAAACATCGCAAAGAAGTTGGGCTGCGGGCGCTGTGGCTTAATCGAGTTTGGTATAGTTCATAACTTCCTCACGACATATCCGTGCTAGCACCCATGCCCCGACCGTCCCATCGGGCAGCATCGAACCGACGCGCGCGCTCAGCGCCGCCGGCGGAGCATGTCAATCACGCACAGGTCGAAGCTGGCGATTCGCCGCACGGGCCGCAGAAGATCCACAAGATTCTTGCGGCCGCAGGCCTGGGGTCTCGGCGCGAAATGGAAGAGTTGATCCGCGCCGGTAAAGTCAAGGTCAACGGCGCGCTCGCCTTGGTCGGCATGCGGGTTCAACCCGGAGATGTGATTCGCGTGGGCCGACGGCAGGTGACGGTGCGCGACAGCTCGGGGCAGCCGCGCATCATCGCGTATCACAAACCCGAAGGCGAAATCGTCAGTCACGACGATCCGCAGGGACGCCCCAGCGTGTTCGCCAAGCTGCCGCCGATGCGCCGCGGCAAGTGGCTCGCCGTGGGCCGGCTCGATTACAACACGTCGGGCCTGCTGATCTTCACCACTTCAGGCGAGCTGTGCAATCACCTGATGCACCCGCGCTACGAGGTGGAGCGCGAGTATGCAGTACGCATCATCGGCAAGCTCTCTGAGGACCAGCTGAAGCAGCTGAAGAAAGGCGTGCGGCTGGAAGACGGCATGGCGCGCTTCGAGCAGCTCGAGGAGCGCGGCGGCCGCGGGCTCAATCACTGGTACCGGGTGGTGCTGCGCGAAGGGCGCAATCGCATCGTGCGGCGCATGTTCGATGCCGTCGGGTTTCGCGTCAGCCGGTTGATGCGGGTGCGCTTCGGCATCGTGTCGTTGCCTTTCGGGTTGCGGCGCGGCGCGTGGCGAGAGCTCGACGAGAATCAGACCACCACGATTCTGCAGTGGTCGGCAACGCTGGTGGCTCCCAGTGTGGCACCGCCGGGGTCACGGAAGGAGCGGGCTAACCCGGCAGGTGCGCGCGCTCGAGCAAGAACACCTGATCGCTCCCGCCGCCCGTCTCGAGCCATGTGAACGGCAGATCGGGAAAGGCGCTTTCCAGCGCCTCCCGCCCGTTGCCAACCTCCACGATCAACACGCCACCGCACTGTAAACGGGGCTTGGCCTCGCGCAAGATCCTGCGCACCACATCGAGACCGTCCGCGCCGGCCGCCAGCGCCAGCGCGGGCTCGTGCCGATACTCCTGCGGCAGCGTGCTCATCGCCGCCTCGGTCACGTACGGCGGATTGCTGACGATCACGTCGTAGCGCTCACCGCTTACCGCGCTGAACAGATCCGACTGCAGCAGACGCACTCGCGAGGCCAGCTCATAGTCAGCGACGTTGCGTTGAGCCACTTCCAGCGCTTGCGAGGAAATATCGATCGCGTCCACCGCTGCGTTGGGAAAGGTGTGGGCCATCAGGATGGCAAGACAGCCGGAGCCGGTGCATAGATCGAGCGCTGCCTGCACCTGTGCCGGCTCCGGAATCCAGGCTTCGAGACGCTCGAGCGCCTCGGCGATGTGAGAGCGTGGCACGATGACACGCGGATCGACGTAGAAGCGGAAGGCGCCGAGCCACGCCTCTTGCGTGAGGTATGCGGCCGGGATGCGCTCGCTCACGCGGCGCTCCAGAATGCTCAGCACCTGGGTGAGCTCGCCGTTGGTCAAGCGTGCGTCGAGAAAAGGCTCGAGGCGATCCAGCGGCAGATTGAGCGTATGCAGAATCAGGTACGCGGCCTCGTCATACGCGTTGTCGGTGCCGTGGCCGAACGCGAGGCCGGTTTCGTTGAAGCGGCTCACTGCGAAGCGCAGCAGATCTCGAGGCGTGCGCAGCACGCCGCTCGCTTCACGCCACATCGAACAAATGCTCGAGCGTGCGCTGGTAGATGCGGCTCAGGGCGTGTGCGTCCACCGTCAGCACCCGCTCATCGATCTTGTGTATCGACGCATTCACCGGTCCGAGCTCGACCAGCTCGTGGCAGATCGTGGCGATGAAGCGACCGTCGGAGGTGCCGCCGCTGGTGGAGAGCTCCGGCTCGATGCCCGCGACTTCTTTCACCGCGGCGCTGATGGCCTCGACCAGCTTGCCGCGCGGCGTGAGAAACGGCATGCCGGACAACGACCACTCGATGGTGTAGTCCAGCTGGTGCTTGCGCAGCACCGCCTCCAGCCTCTGCTCGAGCTGCTCTGGTGTCACCGCGGTGCTGAAGCGGAAGTTGAACAGCACGCTCAGCGTGCCCGGAACGACGTTGGTGGCGCCGGTGCCGGCGTTGATGTTGGAGATCTGCCAGGTGGTGGGTGGGAAGTATTCGCTGCCGCCGTCCCACTGCATGGCCGCGAGCTCGGCCAGCGCGGGCGCGGCGAGATGGATCGGATTGCGGGTGAGATGCGGATACGCGATGTGCCCCTGTACGCCGGCGACCAGCAACGCGCCTGAGAGCGAGCCGCGCCGGCCGTTCTTGATCATGTCCCCCAGCCGGTCGACGCAAGTCGGCTCGCCGACGATGCAGTAGTCGAGACGCTCGCCGCGCTCGCGCAGCGCATCCACCACGCGGGTGGTGCCGTCCACCGCTACGCCTTCCTCATCCGAGGTGATCAGCAGTGCGATACGGCCTGGCTGTGCAGGATGTGCAGCCAGATAGCGCTCGGTCGCCGTCACGAACGCGGCGATCGAAGTTTTCATGTCGGCGGCGCCGCGGCCATACAAATAGCCGTCGCGCTCGGCTGGAACGAAGGGGTCGCTCGACCAGTGTTCGAGAGGGCCCGTGGGCACGACATCGGTGTGCCCCGCGAAGCAGACGAACGGCCCGCCACTGCCGCGGTGCGCCCATAGATTATCGACCTCGCCGAAACGCATGCGCTCGATCGTGAATCCCAGGCGTTGCAGCCGCGCCGCCAGGATGGTCTGGCAGCCGTCATCGTTTGGGGTAACCGAGCGGCGTGCAATCAGCTCGCGCGTGAGATCCAGCGTGGCGGATGGGGCGGCAGGGGAGAAGTCGTTCACGGTGATTGCGGCCGATGGGAGTCCAGCGCAATTATAGAGCGAGCAGCCCCCTGTCTGGCGCGGTCAGGAAGCGGAAGAATTTGGAGAGAACCCTCTGCTCATGTGGGGACGGGCCAATCCGCCGCCCCGCGCGTCAATTCCCCGCGTTGATATCGATCTTGAAGTGATCGAAGGAAGTGGCGTTGATGTCGGCGCCGCGTGTGACTTTGGTGACGTCGGCCTTCGCCGAGGAGGCAGCCTGCTCGGCGTTGTTCATCAGCCAGGACAGGTTGGTCGACGAATCGGAGTTGCGCAGCGCTTCGTCCTTGGTGATCTTGCCTTCGGCATACAGCTTGAACAGCGCCTGCTCGAAGCTCACCGAGCCCGGCGACAGGCTCTTCTCGATCGCCTCCTTGATCTGATCGGTCTCGCCCTTGACGATCAGCTCGGCGATGTGCTTGCTGTTCAGCAGCACCTCGACCGCAGCCACCTGAGCGCCGTCCACCGATTTGACCAGACGCTGCGAGATGATCGCCTTGAGACATACGGCGAGGTCGTGCAGCAGGCTCGGGCGCGCATCATACGGGAAGAAGTTGATGATGCGGTTCAACGCATGGTAGCTGTTGTTCGCGTGCAGCGTGGACAGACACAAGTGGCCGGTCTGCGCATAGAGCAGCGCTTGCTGCAGCGTCTCCTTGTCGCGCACCTCGCCGATCATCAGGATATCGGGCGCCTCGCGCATCGCGTTGATCAGTGCGTTGTGATAGGACTTGGTGTCCAGGCCGACTTCCCGCTGGTTGATGACGCAGCGCTGGTGTTTGAACACGAACTCGATCGGATCCTCGATGGTGAGGATGTGGCCGCCACGGCTCGCGTTGCGATACTCGATCATCGCCGCGAGCGTGGTCGACTTGCCAGACCCGGTCGCGCCCACGACCAGCACCAACCCGCGCTTCTCGATGATGAGATCCTTCAGGATCGCGGGCAGGCGCAACGCCTCCAGACCGGGTGTTTGCGTGCGCAGATAACGGATCACCATGGCCACGTTACCGCGCTGCCTGAATACATTCACGCGGAAGCGGCCGACATCTTTGATCGGCACCGAGAAATTACATTCCCAGGTCGCTTCGTAGCTCTTTTGATCATCCTCCGACATCAGCTCATACGCGATCTTCTTCACCGTCGGGCCGTCGAGCGTATCGGTGTTGACCGGCATGATCGTGCCCTGGATCTTGATCGACATCGGCGTTCCGGCCGATACGAACAAGTCGGACGCCTGCTTTTCGGCCATCAGCTTGAGCACGGGAGTCAGAAACATTTGCGGGACCTCGTTGCGTTGATTCTTCTCGGTGGTGCGCGGGCGGGAACGGCCCTTCGCTCGCGCAGGTGAACCGGTGTCAGCTACAAGCAAGTTTCAGGCGCGCCCGTGGCAATGGGCAATTTGCAAAGATGTCATCGAGTTGGCGGGTGTGCGGTACGGCTCAATCCCCGCGCAGCAACTCGTTGATGCTGGTTTTGGCCCGTGTTTTGGCGTCTACCTGTTTGACGATGACCGCGCAGTACAAGCTGTATTTGCCGTCTTTGGACGGCAGATTGCCGGACACCACCACGGAGCCCGCGGGAATGCGCCCGTAGGCGATCTCTCCGGTTTCGCGGTTGTAGATGCGCGTGCTCTGGCCGATGTACACGCCCATCGAGATCACGGAGCCTTCGCCGACGATGACGCCCTCGACGACTTCAGAGCGCGCGCCGATGAAACAGTTGTCTTCGATGATGGTGGGATTGGCTTGGACCGGCTCGAGCACTCCGCCGATGCCCACACCGCCAGAGAGATGCACGTTCTTGCCGATCTGCGCGCACGAGCCGACGGTGGCCCAGGTATCGACCATGGTGCCTTCATCGACGTATGCGCCGATGTTCACGTAAGAGGGCATCAGCACCACATTGCGTGCAATGAACGCGCCGCGCCGCACCGCTGCAGGCGGGACCACGCGGAAGCCGCCTTCGGCGAAATCGCGCGCACCGTAATCGGCAAACTTAGACGGCACCTTGT